>JADFOC010000008.1 GCA_022563075.1 Pseudomonadota bacterium | reverse complement strand
AGTGTCAGCAACAGGTAAAAGCCCAGTACCGTCGGCGGTAATACCAAGGGTAAGGCAATGAGTGCTTCGATTGCTCCGCGCAAACGGAATTTGGTTTGCGCCAGCCACCAGGCCAGCGGAGTACCGAATAGCAGTAAGATAGCCGTGGTTGTTGCAGCCAGCTTCAGGGTGAGTAGGAACGCATCGATGTCGTTGGGATTGAGCATGACCGAGGGGCTACCTATTGGGACAGCTCTGGCCATAAGTAGCCGCTGGTTTCCAGGATGGACTGCATCGCATCACTGCCGAGAAATTCAAACAGCCCTCGCGCGGCGGAAGCATCCGTCAATAGCACCATTTCCTGCCTGATTGGCGAATAAAAGGCCGCGGGCACCAACCAATAAGATCCAAATTCAACCACGGTTAGTGCCTGCGACAACGCGACCAATCCAAATTCGGCATTGCCGCTATAGGCGAACTGAAAAGCCTGGGCCACGTTCTCCCCCATTACCATTTTATTCTCTAAATCAGGCAGTAAGGCGAGGTATTTCAGGGTTTCTATCGCGGCCCTGCCATAGGGGGCCAGCGCTGGATGGGCGAGGGCTAAATAATTGAACCCAGCGGCATTGGCGAGACTCTGCCGGCTGGGCCTGAGGTTCTGATACCGACTCCAAAGCACCAGTTGTCCCAGGGCGTAGACACGGCGACTCTGATCGATGATGAGACCTTGTCGCTCGAGTTGTCTGGGTCGCTCGGCATCGGCAGAAAGAAATAGATCGAACGGGGCTCCATGGATGATCTGGGCATAGTGTTTGCCACTGGAACCCTTGATCAGATTGACCCGATGGCCGGATTGTTCCTGAAACCGGTGTTTTACGATTTCCATCGTGGTCGCGAAATTCGATGCCACCGCCACATTGACGGTATCGGCAGCGACTAAGCTCGGCATACAGCAGCACAATAACAGCCCTGCCCTGACTACTGGGCCAAGAAACGTTTTATAAGCTCTTGAATTTACGAGTTTTATCATTTTCGTTATATACCTGTCTCTATAACGGAAAGTATAAACTAAATGCTGCGCTGGTGCAGCCTGAAGGCAGCCGATCTATTCCTCGATGCGGCGTGCAAACTACCTGGATAGTGGAGATGACTGGGGTGTAATCTTGTGCTTTCAGGACACTGCCTGCCCTCGGGGTAAAGTAACAGCCGTTGAAACCGAATACCTATAGGTAGCATGGCGTTGTCGGTCGTTGCTAAAGCGCGTTCTCCGGTTACTTTATTTTTCTTGTTTTTTAAACTATTCTTCATTTATTACAAAGCGTTAAGAGATCTAATTAATGGCAAACATGAAATCACCTACTGCCTTTTTCGATACCCTGGAGGCAATGCAGAACCCCTTCAAGCAACCGCTCAAGACGCTCGACCATCTGTTGGCAGATTCTCCCAGCGATGCCCTCTCTGATTACCAGCATGCCAGCGAATTTATCTACAGCTACCGTGGCAGTCCCGACACCTTTAGCACCTACCGACGTGAGATTGAGCATTTTCTGCACTGGTGTTGGTTAGTCGCTAATAAATCACTAAATCAGATAGTTAGGGAAGACATGGAAGACTACATCGAGTTCGCCAGGCAACCACCTGATGCCTGGGTGGGGCCGAAGAATGTGCCTCGATTCCTGGACCGGGCGGGTGAGCGCATTCCAAACAAGGACTGGCGCCCCTACGTAAATAGTGGAGAGCAATACGTCATTTCGCAAGCGGCACTGCAGTCGCTATTCAGTGTACTCAGCAGTTTCTTCAATTTTCTCATCCAGGAGAATTACCTGGCCGCTAATCCAGTCTCGCAGATGCGTCAAAAGAGTAAGTATCTGCGTAAACACCAGACGCAGGGCAAGGTTCGCCGCCTATCACCGCTGCAATGGGAATACGTGGTGGAAGCGGCTGAAAACATGGCGCAGCAGCAACCGCTGGAACATGAACGCACCGTGTTCATCATGAATTCGCTCTTTGCCATGTATCTGCGAATCTCTGAACTCGTGGAAACTTCGCGCTGGCAGCCCCAGATGGGGCATTTCCAGGTGGATCAGGAAGGCAACTGGTGGTTTCTTACCGTGGGCAAAGGTAATAAAGAACGCGAGATATCGGTCAGTGATGCGATGTTGGAGGCTTTGCAGCGCTACCGCAGGTCGCGGGGCTTGCCTGCCCTGCCCAGCCCGGGGGAGTCTAGCCCGCTGATACATAAGACACGCGGTAAGGGTGGTATCACCAGCACCAGGCAGATCCGGGGCATTGTGCAAAAATGCTTCGATCAAGCCGCCGCGGTGATGCGTAAGGAAGGCTTTAAGGCAGATGCCGATCGTCTGGCATCGGCGACGGTGCACTGGCTACGCCATACCGGCATCTCGGAAGATGTCAAACATCGACCGCGCGAGCATGTCAGGGACGATGCAGGCCATGGTTCCAGCGCCATTACCGATCGCTATATCGATGTGGAGCGTACCGAGCGACATGCCTCAGCCAGGCACAAATTGATCAAATAGTCTAAACTCGGCGCAGGTTTTTGCTATGGTTAAAATTAAAGAAATTTACTTCTCTCTGGTATGGAATTGACTTAGTCTTCAGCTTTTGCCAACACAGCTGAATGGGAATCCAGTTTAATCCTGTCAAATTAGACTTTAGTGGAAAAATGTGGAGTGTTATGAAGATTTGTAGTCGTCAGTTTACCGTAGGCCAGTATTTCAAAGCTGCAACAGTCACTGTTTGTCTGCTGGCTGCCAACACGCTATTCGCTCAGCAAGATCCTGTGCAACTCAATACAGTGCTTGATATCGATACTCTTTACACACCCCTGGTCAGTCAGGAAGTGCATGGCGAAACCGCGTTAGAACTGGTGCAGGAATTGCAATCCAAGCATTACTTAGAGGTGGAGATAGATGACAACTTCTCCTCCATCGTCTTTGACAGTTACCTCGATACGCTCGATGGCTCCCATCTTTATTTTCTGAAAGAGGATGTCGATAGACTCAGTGCCTACCGTTACACTCTCGATGACAGTCTGAAGCAAGGCAGCGTCGAACCAGGTTTCGAAATCTACAACTTGTATTACAAGCGCATCTTGGAAAGGATAATTTACTCCATCGATCGAATCGAAAATCATCTGGCTGAAATGGATTTCACCCTGGATGAATATATCACGCTCGATCGTGAGGCAGCACCCTATGCAGCGAGCGTTGCAGATCTCGATGAAATTTGGCGCCGGCGCATAAAAAACACGGTGCTGAACTTCAAGTTAGCCGGCGATAACGACGCAGAGATCAAAGAGAAACTCAGCAAGCGCTATCGTAATCAATTGCGTCAGATTTTGAAGACCAATGACAGAGACATTTTTCAAGCCTATCTTTCCACCGTAGCCAAAGCCGTTGATCCTCACACGGCTTACTTTTCCCCGAGAGATTCTGAGAATTTCAACATGGGTTTGTCTTTATCTCTGCAAGGTATCGGCGCTCAACTCACCACCGAAAACGAATATACAAAAGTTGTGGAGTTAATAACCGGTGGTCCGGCCGAGCGCGGTGATGAATTAAAGAAAGGCGATCGTATTATCGGTATCGGCCAGGGCGTCGATGGTGAGATCCACGACGTAATCGGTATGCGTCTGGATGATGTGGTGGCGCAGATCCGGGGCGAAAAAGGTACCGTCGTGCGACTTAGTGTGATTCCGGCAGACGCGGCTAATGAATCCAACTCAACCATAGTGAGTATCACCAGGGACACGGTCAAGCTGGAAGATCAGTCAGCCAAGAAAGAAGTGATTGAGTTGAGTTATCAAGGCAACGACTACAAGATTGGTGTTATCGATCTGCCAACTTTCTATTTCGATTTTGAAGGCGCGGCGCGTGGCGACGAAGATTTCAAGAGTTCTACTCGTGATGTACAGGTCCTGTTAGACGAGCTGATCGCGGAAAATGTAGACGCGGTCGTGGTCGATCTTCGTAACAATGGTGGTGGCAGTTTGCAGGAAGCCAATCAGTTGGTCGGGCTGTTTATCGAAACTGGTGCGACCGTACAGGTTCGTTACTCGGGCATCCGCAATGGTTTTACTCGTTCATTTGGTGATAGCGACCCAGACGTCGCCTACGCCGGACCGCTTGCGGTCCTGGTAAACCGTACCAGTGCATCGGCTTCAGAAATTTTCGCCGGCGCGATTCAAGACTATCAACGCGGAATTGTGTTAGGTGGTCAGACCTTCGGCAAAGGTACGGTGCAGGAAATAATTCCGATGGACTATGGCCAGGTCAAACTTACCCGGTCCAAGTTTTACCGCATCTCCGGCGCTAGCACTCAACATCGTGGCGTGATGCCCGACATTACGTTTCCTGATTTTTACGATGCCTATGACAACATAGGGGAAAGCAGCCTCGCGGGTGCATTGCCCTGGGATACGGTACGCGCCGTTGAATATCGAGCCTACCATGCCATCGAGGCATTGTTACCAGAGCTGCAGGCATTGCATGATACTCGTGCAAAAGTGTCTCCTGACTTTATCTACCTGGTCAACCAAATAGAGCGCACCAAGCAACTACGCGGGCGCGAACAGCTCTCTCTGAATCAGCAGATTGTAAAGGCCGAACGCGAGAAAAATCGTCGCGCCGATTTTGATGCCGAGAATATGCGGCGTTTACTCAAAGGACTGCCCCTCAGAGACTGGGTAGATTACCCGGTTGATGAGGATGATGATGAAGCACCTGCCCAACGCAACGACGATGTCTCTCTCGCCAATAATGACGACGTCGAAAGCAGTGTGACGGTAGAAGAAGAGGAAGGCGATCCACTGTTGTTAGAGAGTGGCCGTATTCTTGCGGACTTCATTGCCCTCAATGAGCGATTGCTCAGTTCGGTGGACAATCCCAGCAAAAGACCTCAATAGCCACTCTAATCTCCCCCAAAAAAAGGCCCTCAGATGAGGGCCTTCAAGCGGGGTCGAGCTCTGGGAGGACTCAATCAATTTGTAGTTGATTGAGTTTTCATTAAACCAGGCAAATCTAGCCACAGCATCTTGCAATAGAGGCGATGTAACGATTAATTGTGGCAAGAATATGGCGGGTTATGCGGCAATCTTGGGGCGGTTGGCCGCCACCTCTTGCTCCTGCGCTATGCGTCAGCTTCACTGTAAGTATTCTCTCACTCCCCTGCTTCGTACTAGAGGCAGTGCAAATGGCAGGTGCGCAGTCCGCATCGAGACTTTGTGAGGGGAGATAGATTGGGATATGGCGGAGGAGGAGAGATTCGAACTCTCGGAGGACTTTCATCCTCGCTGGTTTTCAAGACCAGTGCATTCAACCGCTCTGCCACCCCTCCGCGGTAGGGGCTGCATCTTACTATAATTCGTACTGCAGTCAATTCGCGCGCATAGCGCTGGCTCGGGAGGATCTAAATCTATTTCTTGCGGCATGTATCGTCACGGTAACTGGCCGCATGGGGCTGCCGTGCGGAGAGATTAATTACCATCGCCGTAGTCGATTGCAACCATGATGAGATATTGCCGCGTTCGGCATTTTATTCGCTGATGCTGTGGCTAAGCGACGCTGATGGCTCCGTGCTGTGCACTTCGTTGTCAGTTGTTGGCGCAATTGAGCGCACTCTCGGCGGAATTTCATCCTCGCTGGTTTGCAACACCAGTGCATGCAACCGCTCTGCCTGCCTTGTCCGGCACGCTGCGGACTGCACTAATTAGCATGCTTGCCGGGGTTGACCATGGCTGACGAAGGCCGAAAATCCGTTGATTTTGCGGTGTTTACGGGTATGATAATTTGGTGAAGCGACTGAGGTTTTGCGACCTAAGGCATTGAAATTACACCGCAGAGCCCGCATATTGAAATAAAGCATAACCAAGTTTGGTCGTTAAATTAATTAGACCTTATGGCTGGAGAATACGATGAACGAAGTTGAATTAAATATTGCCCGGGACCGCGGATCGATACTGGCGACGAATAAAGTAATTCGCAACACTTACATACTGCTGTCGATGACCTTGTTTTTCAGTACCATTTGCGCCGTTGCAACCATGGTCATGCAGGTGGGCCAGGGTGTGGGATTCATGCTTTTTATTGGCGGTTTCGTGATGACTTTCGTAGTGAGGCGTACGGCTAAATCGGCAAAGGGGCTGATTGCGGTATTTGTCTTTGCCGGACTAATGGGCGGTGCCATCGGCCCGATTATTTCCTTGTACATGGTTGCCTACGCTAATGGGTCCGCCATCGTTGCCCAGGCGCTGGGTGGAACAGCATTGATTTTTCTTTCCCTGTCTGGTTACGCGTTAACCTCCGGCAAGAATTTTAACTATCTTGGCGGCTTCTTAATGACAGGGATGATTGTCGCCATAGTGGCAATTATCGCGAATATTTTCTTGCAAATCCCGGCTCTCAGTTTAGCAATCTCGTCGGTGGTGATACTGTTGATGTCAGGTTTAATACTTTTTGACACAAGCCGAATAATCAATGGTGGGGAACGCAATTACATATTGGCGACCATTTCTTTATACCTGAGCATCTTTAACATCTTTATTCATCTGTTGAATATGCTGGGCGCCCTTACTGGCAGATAGTAGTAATAGAGTTGACCCTTATCAATCGTTTCGAAAAGCCTCGTTGATTCGGGGTTTTTTGTTCTTGCTTACTTGAACTAATCCTATCGTGAAATTTTCAATCGTAGTGTATGCAGCCCCCTATTCTTCTGAGGCGGCGGCTACTGCTTTCAACTTTACTAAGACTCTGCTGGATCAGGGACATGAGCTTTATCGGTTGTTCTTTTTCGGCGATGGCGTACACAATGCTAATCGTCTGGCGGTAGTAGCTCAGGATGAAGTCAATTTGCAGCAGCGCTGGGACCAACTCATTACCACTCATCGACTCGATGCCGTTGTCTGTGTGTCTTCTGCCATCAGGCGGGGTCTTCTCGACAGCCAGGAATCTGAACGCTATGAACTTGATGCGATAAGTGTCTATGGCAGTTCTGAGATCGCCGGTCTCGGGCAACTGATCGATGCCGTGATCAACTCCGATCGTGTGGTGAATTTTGGTTAGTACTTATGAATAATGCGAGTAACAAGAAAACCATTACCTTTATTTCTCGCCAAGCGCCCTACGGCCGAAATAATTCTCGGCTTTGTCTCGATATGGCGCTGGCGAGTGCGGTGTTCGAACAGCAGGTTAACTATGTTTTTCTGGATGACGGGGTCTTGCAGTTAGTAAAGGATCAGAATGCGGAGTCGATCAATAGCAAAACCATTGGCAATGCGCTAGAGACATTGGGTCTTTACGGGATTAACGACGTCTGCGTTGATAAAAAATCATTGAGCCGACGGAATTTGCAGCCAACGGACTTGATAATAGATGTGAAGATGGTAGATCGCTCGGCGATTGGCGAGTTGATCAGGCAATCCGATTGCGTGTTTAATTTATGAGCTGTCTTCACACAATAAGTCAGAGTCCGTCTCGGCAGTTGCTGGATACCTGTGCCTCTGTTTTAGAAACCGGAGACGCGGTTATTTTCATTGAAGATGGAATTTATTATTGCAACCAGAAAGAATCACTGGCTGAATTCAAAGTAGAATTTCAAGTGTACAGCTTGGTGGAAGACATGAATGCTAGAGGTATGCTGAAGCGAAATTTGATCGATGCTGAATTGGTAAATTATCAACAGTTTGTAGAACTCTGCTGTGAATACGACAAGGTGGTAAGCTGGTTCTGAGGGCAACTGACACCCAGTCTTCTAATAATGATGACAAATTTTTTGGAAATTCAGGACCACAGGATTGCTCTGGACAAAGAGGGCTATCTCAAGGACATTCAAGACTGGAATGAAGAGATAGCGACCGCATTAGCCTTGCTCGAGCAGATCAGGCTTAGTCCCTCTCACTGGCAAATATTGAATTTGCTGAGAGCTTTTTATAAGCGACATCAAATGTCTCCGGCTAATCGTGCACTCAGCGGCCTGGTGAAACGGAAACTCGGTAAGGACAAGGGCCGTAGCGTCTACCTGATGAAATTGTTTAGTGGCAGCCCTGCCAAGATGGCCTGCAAGATAGCCGGCTTGCCCAAGCCTGATAACTGTATCTGAGCTAAGAATACTACAGCCGCTAAGGGGAACTAACTTTGGTACCAGGACAGTCGTTCCCTCAACTTAACTACCTCTCCGACGATGGTAATGGTGGGCGCCTTAATCTGATTGGATTCGGCCAGTCCCGGCATGCTGGACAGGTTTCCACAAATAACTTTTTGATCGGCGGTTGTGCCGCGTTGGATTACCGCTATGGGAGTTGCCGCATCCATGCCGTGTGCAATCAATTGCTGGCATATGTTGCTTAATCCGATCAGACCCATGTAGAAAACCAGGGTTTGCTGACCCTTCGCCAGCGAGCTCCAATCTAAATCGAGCGCTCCGTCTTTTAAATGACCGGCCAAGAATCTGACGGACTGAGCATAGTCCCGGTGGGTCAGTGGAATCCCGGCATAGGCGGCACAACCTGAAGCGGCAGTTATCCCCGGTACCACCTGAAAAGGAACCCCGGCCTCCGCCAGTGTTTCCAGCTCCTCTCCGCCTCGACCGAAAATAAAAGGATCACCGCCTTTGAGGCGCAACACTTTCTTGCCTTCCTGAGCCAATCTGACTAGCATTTCGTTGATAGATTCCTGCCCGACGCTGTGCTTGGCTCGCTCTTTTCCGACGTGTATCTTGACGGCATCTGGACGCAGTTTCTGCATGATTTCTGCAGACACCAAACGATCATATAGAACCACGTCGGCCTTATGCATCAGTCGCAATGCACGCAAGGTGAGCAGGTCGGGATCTCCTGGGCCGGCACCGACCAGATAGACTTCACCGCCGTGTGGAATTTTATCGGATGCACCTAAGCGCTGATCGATACGCCGAACCGCTTCATCCTCATTACCGCTGTAAACCAGTTCGGGAATCTCGCTCTCCAGTACCTCCTCCCAGAAACGAAGGCGCTGACTGAATTCGGAGATGCTGCTTTTTACCTTGCTTCGGTAAGAACCTAACAAGCGAGCGAGTTTGTCTATGCGACCTGGCACCATCGCTTCATTGAGCTCTTTTAATTTCCTGGTCAACACTGGCGAAGTGCCGCCGCTGGATATGGCGATAAGAACAGGTGTCCGGTCGACGATGGCGGGCAGGATAAATGAGGACAGTTCGGGTTGGTCTACAACATTCACCGGGATGCCTAACTCGCCTGCCGCTTTGCTAACTGCCTCGTTGGTGAGCTTATCGTCAGTGGCGGCTATCACCAGAGCAGCTCCTTGCAAGCAAGTCGCTTGGAACGGCTGGATGGCGACGGCCGCACTATTTTCATCACACCAATTCTGCAACTTCTGGGAAATTGTTTTGCTAACGATATGCAGATCGGCGTGAGCCCGAGTGAGTAGAGTGGCCTTGCGCAAAGCCACTTCTCCTCCTCCGACGATGACGCATTTCCTGTCCCTGATATTTAGGAATATGGGCAGTAGATCCATCAATCGAGAGTCTCAAGACCATGCATGTAAGGAACGAGAATTTCGGGTATTCGAATCTTGCCGCTGGCATCTTGAAAGTTTTCAAAAATCGCCACCAGGGTGCGACCGATAGCCAAGGCGGAACCGTTCACCGTATGCACTAGAGCGGGTTTGCCGGTGGATGGATTGCGCCACCTGGCTTG
The DNA here is from genome assembly GCA_022563075.1 of Pseudomonadota bacterium. Lineage (GTDB taxonomy): Bacteria > Pseudomonadota > Gammaproteobacteria > Pseudomonadales > Pseudohongiellaceae > UBA9145. Next base: position 6,011 of record JADFOC010000008.1, on the reverse strand, counting down.
CATGCGCCTGGCCTGAAAATCGGTGCAGCAGCTGCAGGAAGAAATTTCTCGATAGCAGTTTTGCGAAGGTAACCAGACTTCCAGGTCATAAGTTTTTGCGGATCCAAACCCGAGATCGCCTCCACAAAGAATGACTTTCCGATAGGGAAGATTTAACAGTTGCAGGATTTTCTCGGCATGTTCGGTTAACTCTTCAAGCGCCTGGTTAGAGGCTTCAGGCTGAACTACTTGCACCAACTCTACTTTTTCAAACTGATGTTGTCGAATCATGCCTTTGGTGTCTTTACCGTAGCTACCCGCTTCGGAGCGGAAACACGGCGTATGGCTGGTGAATTTAAGTGGCAAGCGCTCAGCATCGATGATTTCGTCCCGGACTAAATTAGTCACCGGCACTTCGGCTGTTGGAATCAAGTAGTACTCTTGAGGGCCTTGTAGCTTAAACAAGTCTGCTTCGAATTTGGGTAGTTGACCGGTACCACGCAGCGATTCACTGTTGACCAGATAGGGGACATACAATTCTGTATAGCCATGTTCGCGCGTGTGGATGTCGAGCATAAACTGAATCAGGGCGCGATGGAGTTGTGCGGTTCGGCCCTGCATCACCACAAAACGTGCGCCGGCTATCTTACTGGCGGAGGCAAAATCGAGACCTTGTTGCAATGCTTCGCCAAGTTCGGCATGGTCCTTTACTTCGAAATCGAATTGCCTGGGTTTGCCCCAGCTTGCAATCACTGCATTAGCTGACTCGTCATCACCCTCGGGGACCGTCACATCTGGGACATTCGGTACTGTCATCAGATAGTCGCTTAGCTCTTGTTGCAATCGGGTGAGTTGCTCTTTTTTCTGCTCCAGATCGGATTTGATGCTCGCCATCGATTTTAGAATCGACGCAACATCTTCGCCTGCCGCCTTGGCTTTTCCGATCATCTTGGAGCGGGAATTTCGTTCACTCTGCAGGGCTTCGGTTTCCAACTGCAGCTGTTTTCGCGCTGCATCGAGTTTCGACAGTCGCGCTATATCGAGTTCGAATTTCTTCTTGAGAAGTTGCTTGGCCAGCAATTCCGGTTCTGATCGAATCCGTTTCGGGTCTAGCATTGATTTTTCCAGGGAATGGGTTAAAGCAGGATGCGCATTAATTGCATGCCGGCAAAGGCAGCTAACAAACACACGATAACACTGCTCAATACATAAAGAAGAGCCATATTGTAGTGGCCCTGCTGGAACAACAACAGGGCTTCGAGGGAGAATGTTGAAAATGTTGTCAGGGCGCCAAGAAAGCCAATGATGATCAGCGGCCGCCAGGGGCCTTCCAGGTGCAGCGTCTCCGCGATCAGCATAAACGCCACTCCCACTAAAAAAGAGCCGACCAGATTAACCACGAAGGTGCCAAAGGGAAAACCTGTGCCATTGAATTTTTCGATAGTGGTGTGCAGCCAATAACGGGACATGGCGCCTGCTGCACCTCCAACTGCTATTGCGAAGTATTGATACATAGTAGTGGGTGATATTTTCTCAGAGTGATTGGGAAATTTGTGCGGATTATTGGTTATTGGGAGGAACTGTTCTGGATGACTTCGATTCCAGCTGGCGGTTGGAATTCAAAAAATGAATCTGCCACTGGGTGGTTACGCTCGATATTTTCAAACCGCCACACGGTCTGTTCGCCGTTCTTGTTATGCATGTAAATCGTGTCCAGCTCTGCCGCCATGAAGTTAATTGAAATTTGTCGCCAGATACTATCAGCCGCCAAGGGAGTCAGTTCAAATTCTTGGTGTTCACTATCTGGGGCTGAACGCAGTTCAATATGGTACTCATCCGCGAGGTTTTCGGTGTTGCCACTGAGCAATTGCGCCGCCAATTCGCTGCGACTGCTGTCCCAGTCTTCGATAACTACCTGTTCCAGGTCGGGTTGATAATTCCACAATTTCACCCCATTGGTGACGATGAGTTCCGGAAATGGGCTAATAGTTTGCCAATAGAAACCATCGGGTTTCTTCATGACCATCTTAATTTCACTCTGTTCCAGGGGACTGCCGTCTGCCTCGATAATCAACTGAGTGACATCCGCCGCCAATGTCTCAATCCCCTGTAACAAGCTATCCAACCGCTCCACCGCACTCGGCTGGGCGGAAGCGATACTGGCAAAAAAGACTGCCGCAGAAGCTACTGCCAACATTGCAAATACTAATTTAGGCATATCGATCACTGAATTGTTGGGGGACTTAATCGCGAGGCGGAGGAGGTGCGATAACTTCCCTGGAACCATTGCTGCTCATTTCCGATATTACCCCAGCGGCTTCCATGGATTCAATCATTCTGGCTGCTCGATTGTAACCAATACGAAGCTTGCGCTGTACCGAGGAGATCGATGCCTTTCTGGACTCGGTCACGAAGCGAACTGCTTCGTCGTATAGCGCATCGTCTTCTTCCCTATCCCCATTGCTCGGTCCGCCGAATGCGCCCAAGTCCAGCCCTTCGGTACTCTGGGTAACGGCGTCAATGTAAACCGGCGCACCGCGCTGCTTCCAATCGGCAACCACTCTATGCACTTCTTCATCACTCACAAAGGCACCATGCACGCGAGTTGGCACACCACCACCGGGTGGCAGGAACAGCATGTCGCCATGACCGAGTAGTTGTTCGGCTCCGCCTTCACCCAGGATGGTGCGTGAGTCGACCTTCGACTGCACCATAAAGGATAATCGTGTCGGCACATTGGCCTTGATTAGGCCGGTAAGCACGTCCACCGATGGCCGCTGCGTCGCCAGCACCAGGTGGATACCCGCCGCCCTGGCCTTCTGCGCAATTCGTGCAATCAGCTCTTCAACCTTCTTGCCGACCACCATCATCATGTCAGCCAGTTCATCGACTATCACTACGATGCGAGGTAGCGGCACCAGTTCAGGTGCAGACTGTTCTTCTTCCAGTAGCATCGGATCGGGCTGCCAGGTTGGATCCAGTAGTGGTTTGCCTATCTTCCTAGCGTCGAGGATTTTCTTGGTAAAGCCGGCCAAATTCCGCACCCCCAGTGCCGACATGAGTGCATAGCGTCGCTCCATTTCTGCCACACACCACCTCAGCCCATTGGCCGCATCCTTCATATCGGTGATCACCGGTGTCAGCAAATGGGGGATACCGTCATAGACCGATAGTTCGAGCATCTTTGGATCGATCATGATCATGCGCACTTGTTCGGGCGTCGACTTAAACAACAGGCTTAAGATCATGGCGTTGATGCCGACCGACTTACCCGACCCCGTGGTACCCGCTACCAACAGATGTGGCATCTTGCCCAAGTCGACAATCACTGGTTTGCCGACGATGTCATGTCCCAGCGCCAGGCTCAGAGTCGAACTGGCACGATCAAATTCCGGCGTTGACAAGACCTGGCTTAGTCGAATGATTTCACGTTTTTCATTGGGAATTTCGATACCTATGACGGTTTTGCCAGGGATGACTTCAACCACACGCACCGAGACCACAGCCAGTGATCGCGCCAAATCCTTCACCAGATTGCTGATTCGACTGACTTTAACGCCGGGGGCAGGTTGTACCTCGAAGCGAGTAATTACCGGTCCGGGGTTGACCGCAGTAACCTCGATTTCGATACCAAAGTCCTTGAGTTTTAGCTCCAGCAGTTTCGACATCGCCTCCAGTGATTTCTTCGAATAAGCCCTGTCTGTAGGTTCCTGCCATTCGTCCAATAAACCAATAGCCGGTAGCTCCTTTACTGACGTGGCAGCGAACAAAGTTCTCTGGCGTTCCTTTTCTACCCGGAGGCTCTTCGCCATTTGCTTCGGAGGAGGTGCCTGAATCGATGGAGGAATGCGCTTCTTCTGTTTCTGCAGGTGAATATCCAATACCCGCTTGCGCACCTCCAAGCGTTCCTTAGTGGCGATGTCTTGTTTCCTGGTGGCGATCCATTTGCGTAGTTTCACCACCGCCAGAGAACTGATACCCAGGGTCCAACCCCCTAACTGGTCGATCACTGCTAACCAGGAAATAGTCACCGTGATGGTTAGCCCGAACAGAAACACGGCAAAAAACAACAGTGTGCTGCCCAATGTCGCCAATACTGGCAGACTAAGATCCACCACCAGGGACCCGACAACACCGCCCGCCATATAGGGTATTTGCTCAGCTATTTCGAAATGCAAGGTGGCCAGACCACAGGCGGAAATGATCAGTAGAATGAATCCTGCCATCTTCAGGCTGAACATTGGCCAGGAAAACTCAGTATCGAGCTCTGCTTCACGAAATGAGGTGTAGACCTTGTAAGCCAACAGACTCGGAAAGGCATAGGCGAGATAGCCAAGCAAGTGCAGCAAGGTATCCGCGATCCAGGCACCGTAAACGCCGACGGCGTTAACAATGTCCTCGCCGCTGCCGGTGGTGGTAAATCCAGCATCGGCAGGTGAATAGCTTAGCAAGGCGATCAACAGGAATAGAGCCAGTAAGAAGTACACGATTAACGTGCCCTCCCTCACTAGTCGTTGCATGAGATTACCGACTTCCGATTCTTGGCCTACTTTGCTCATGGTTACATTTTTCAATTTATTCAAACACCTGCAGATAGTTTATAGGAACGTTTCGAGAATAGTTACCACAATTTATGCTTCTGCGGTTGGGTGCGTTGGGGGGTGAATGGGCCGATCACATAAATCTTTGTCTGACTATGCATTCCAGCCCACTGCAGATGCGTAAAAGTCCGAAACTCCTAGGCATGTTAACGGTTCTTGTGGCGTAAAATTGAGTAGAATACGACTGCCAAACATCTCTGTTTGCCGGCTGCACGGCGTGAACTGCCATGAGTTGAAATGCGCCAAGGTCATAGCAACAGCCAAAGTAGTGGGATGCGATGAGATTACTCGCCAAATTGAAGTCCCAAGGCTTTAAATTTGACGCATTGCCATCACATAGAAGGCATCGTTCTCTTTGTCAGGAAATAGTTTTATGACTGAAGTACAGCACCATCAATTGATTATTTTAGGGTCCGGCCCGGCGGGTTATACGGCGGCGGTTTACGCGGCCCGAGCCAATCTTGATCCAGTCGTCATTACCGGCATGGAGGCTGGTGGTCAGTTGACCACCACCACGGATGTGGACAACTGGCCGGGAGATGTGGAGGGATTGCAGGGACCTGAGCTAATGGAAAGAATGAAAAACCACGCAGAACGATTTGATACAAAAGTAGTTTTTGACCATATCCACAAGGTCGATGTGAGTCAGAGACCGTTTAAATTGCAAGGTGACAGCGGCGCTTACAGCTGCGATGCCTTGATCATTGCGACCGGTGCCACGGCTCAATACCTGGGCTTGGAGTCGGAGCAGGCGTTTATGGGTAAAGGTGTGAGCGCCTGCGCCACCTGTGATGGATTCTTCTATCGTAATAAACCGGTGGCGGTGATCGGTGGTGGCAATACCGCCGTCGAGGAAGCGCTGTATCTATCCAATATATGCTCCCATGTGACTTTGGTGCACCGCCGGGATGCCCTGCGCGCCGAAAAGATATTACAGAAAAAACTGTTCGAGCGGGTCGAAGAAGGTAACGTGTCAATTTCCTGGGATCATGTGTTGGACGAAGTACTGGGTAATGACCTGGGTGTCACCGGGATAAATATTAAGCATGTGGACTCCGGCACAATCAACCAGCTCGATCTAGATGGTGTTTTTATCGCCATTGGTCATGTCCCCAATTCTGAGATCTTCCAGGGACAATTAAAGATGAAGAATGGCTATGTCAAGGTAAATACCGGTCTCACCGGCAACGCGACTGAAACCAGTGTTCCAGGCGTGTTTGCGGCCGGTGATATCGCCGATCAGGTCTATCGACAAGCGGTAACCAGTGCTGGCTTTGGTTGCATGGCGGCGCTAGATGCAGAGAAGTTTCTCGATTCCTAGCTGCCCTTTAGCGCTCAGGAGCGGTTGCCTTGCTTATGCCTATTCCCTGGCTTGAATCGGACGATTTTCATTTTCCTCCTATAGAACAGGCGTTGACGGCACCAAATGGC
>JADFOC010000296.1 GCA_022563075.1 Pseudomonadota bacterium | reverse complement strand
CATGCTGAACTCCGAAACCTCGTCATCGTCCATTCCTGTGCCGATGTTCCGAAGCCAGACATTTAGCCGCTTGAGCCTTTCCCCGTCCAGAGTTTGAGGCTCGGCAGCCACGAACAGGCTCCTCCAGACGTCCTCGTAGCGAGCCATGTGCCAGACGAGCCCTGCGACCGAGTTTACGGCCACCCACTTATTCGGTCTACGGCTAGCGCTTTCACACCGCTAGATGCAAGCCTACACTCCTGTAGCCGTTTTCACAGGCTCCCGCAACCGCAATAGGGCCACTCCCATAACTAGCATCCATAAGGTGAATGAGCTGAATTTGATGTCATGGATAACTCCAAGAGCGTCCGACACAGGCGTCAGCAAATGGAGCCACCCACCCACTAGCGCTACTACTGCCAGCCCCAGCCACCCAATCCATTTGGGGAGCACCGCCGTCTGAAGGATAGCGACAGCAAAGAGCCCCACTCCGATGCCCGCGGCAAGGGCCCACTCTACCAGGTGTCCCAACCCCGCTATCTGCATGAGCGTTCTGTCCATTACCAGAAGGGCGGGTCTGGTGGCTGCACTTGCCTCCGCGTAATCCGGCGCTAGTTGATACCACACACCCAGTATGATCAGGCTGTCGACCATAGCGATGAAGCCACCCGCAACGACGGCCACTACTGCTATCCAGAGCAGGGCTCCCGCTTCGCGTAGGATCTGGTAGAACCCTAATGCGGCGGGCATCGCTAGGACAAAGCTGAGGAAATAGAACCATCTTTGAGTCACATAGGGCATTGGATTATCGGCCTTGGCCAGCAAAGACTGCTCCGCATCCTCAAACGACTCTATCCAAGCGCCCGAGACGCTCATGGCAATAAGGCTCACCGCCACCAGGATGGCACACACACCACCAACTTTCACAAGGCTTATGTTCTTCATGGTTACCGTGTCCTTATTCTAGATGCAGCCACACTGGGGTTTCCCTTATAATTCGTTATCCCTGCGCAATCCCACGGGTCGTGTCCCTCAATCTCAGACTGGCAGATCAATTGCTGGAGACTTCGCGTTATGAAAATCGTGCGGTTTATCTTATCTCCGATTTTCAAGACACGGGCATGGAGTCAGGCGATGAGGGTTGGAAGTTGGCACCCGGGGTAGCCTTCACCGGTATTGACGTTGGCGCTCGAGAGAGCACCAATCTGGTGCTTACCGATGTGCGTTCACCCCAGCAGTTATTGGAAGACGCCGCAGAACAACGGATACTTGCCAGAGTCAGATCCACCGGAACGCTGTATCTGAATCAGGGTGAAGTTACCCTCACTATCGATGGAGAACTGGTGGATCGAGTCAGTATCGATTTGACCGACAGGTCAGAACAGGTGGTGGCATTTACCACCAGTTTCGACTCCCAAGGAACCCACGTCGGCGAGGTACGAGTCAGCGGCGATAATTTCAGTGTCGATAATTCCTATTACTTCACGGTCGATGTCCGGCCAAAGATTCGAGTGCTTCTGGTTAACGGTGAGGCATCGGATAATTGGTATGATGACGAGGGACATTGGTTTGGGCTGGCTGTAAGTAGCGCGGCACAGTCTCCTTTTGTACTAGAGACTATCGAACCAGCCGAATTAAGTGCCGCCTCACTGCGCCAAAATGACGTAGCGGTATTGCTCAATGTCGGTGATTTGAGTACCGCTCAGGCGCAAGCAATAGTCGCCTATGTGGAAGCAGGTGGCAGCTTGTTACTGGCTCCTGGTGATCGTGTCGATCCTGTCACCTTCAATCGACAATTTGCGAAAATAGCACCGGCTAGAATACAGCACCCAGCAGAAATGGATCGCGATGACTACCTGGTGATTGCCGACTTCGATCGCCGCCACCCCATTCTTAGGCCGCTCAATAGTGACTGGTTGGCCAGATTTCAAGGACACTGGTCATTGCTGGCGAACGAAGATGCCGACGTGTTGATGCAATTCGACAATACTGAGCCAGCTTTGGTTGAGCGAACAGTGGGTGCCGGCAGGGTCATCTTATTTGCCTCTGCCATGGATTTGGAGTGGAACAATTTACCGCTGCAGGGCTTGTTCCTGCCTTTCGTGCATGAAACGTTGCGCCATTTAGTGCAACCAGACACCAAGCGCCGCGCCTATCATGTAGGTGACAGTTTTACGCTGGATCCGGACAATGAAGCTATTTTAGTTGAAGCATCAGATCCAAATGGTGACGCCATCACCTTTTCCAATGACCGGTATGTGATCACCGCCACCATGCCTGGTTTGATTACCGCCAATGTGGACGGGGTGGAAGTAACCTATGCAATCAATATCCTTCCCGAGGAATCAAACTTCACCCGCACGGCGGTGGCCACTCTGTATGACAGGATAATCAATCCCGATACCGACCCTACTCAATCTCGTGAAGTAAGAACCGCTCAACTGATCGAAGAACTAGAACGTCCACAACGAATCTGGTGGTGGATACTGGCCCTGGTAATGTTGTTGCTGCTGGCCGAAGTGTTGGTCGCCAACAGAACCTACCGATAAAAGTAGCGAGAGTTTTTTTCTTGCTCACGAAAATAACGGGCAAAACCAAGTGTCTGAATTCCCGGTGGAAAATAGTTCAGGCTGTCATACAACTCTGAGTTTGCGGTAAATAAGTGCGGATTTTTGTTGAATCCGTAAATATATTGCGCCATAGTAAAAAACAATAAGAGCGCAAAAGTATGCAACCCATCGACTCAATACTGCGAGCCTCAAACACCTTAAACACAATCAAACTTGCGAATTTCAGCGCACTGTTCCTCTCATTTTTTTTATCCAGCCCGACCTTCGCTCAGTCTTTCGGCACCGACTTGGAAGGCGATGCTATAGCGGTAATGATTCAGGCACAGCTGCCCATCGATTTAGTGGACTCTGGCTATGGGCCCTATGATTATCGCCTGATGGAACCATTAAGTGATCTCGGGCGCCATCTGCAGGAAGCCGGTGATCATGCCAGCGCGCTCGCCGTATTCAAACAGGCACTGCACATCACTCGCGTTAATAACGGCCTAATTCATGAATCTCAGATCGTGTTACTGGATAGCATGATACAGAGCGATATTGCTCTGCAAAACTGGAGTCGGGCGAATGACCACTATGCTTACATGGAGCATTTGTATCGCCGACTGTATAAGGTTGATGACTCACGCTTGGAGGTAGGTTTGCAAAAGATAGTTTCCTGGCATGTGAGTGCCCTTAATGTAAACCTAGATGGCAGGCGATTGGAACATTTGCAGCAAGCCAACAAACTTTTTAAATTGAGATTGCAGGTGGCAGAATTGACGCTGACTGCCGATGATCCAAAATTAGATTTTCTAAATCACAATATTGCCGTCTCTGAACGTCAGCTATATTTCGCATCCGAGATAGCTAAGGAGATGCGGCGACAGCAACGAAAAATAAAACACAATCCTTCGCTGCTGGCTCTTGATTAAGAGCAATTTAATTCCTGGCTAATGTGCCGTCTGCTAAGCAATGGCTGTTAAATTTTGCTTGAGAACAGATATTTCACTGCCTGCCGCTGAGTATAAATCTTGAGTCTTGAGATATATCCAGATGGGGTATCCGTAAGTGCGCTAAAGAGGAAACTTGAAAGTCACTCAATGCTTTAGAAAAGGGGGGAAACAAAGAAAAACCTTCAAGCTCCTTTCTTTAGCTATTTAAAACCCGCGTTTCATTTCCTTAATGCTGCCTTGTCAAAAAGTGTGAAAAATACTATCATAGTAGTTTCCGTTTTTTTGCCGTGGTTACAATTTGTCACAAACCCTATCCATGCGGCTTGTGGGAGTCGGATAGATTGATTGTTAAGCTGTTCTTAGCGCCGTAGTTAGCCGTTACGACGACAGATATAGAGCGAGCGCTTGATAGGTTTATTGGAGTGGTGTTTTGTTCTACCTGTCTGGTTTGATCAGAACAGCAGGCGTTCGCAGTGTCGGTGTATCTCGACTTTTCTGCCAAATACTGGGAATTTATCTATACGATGCGAACCATCAATCTTTTCAGGCGGTATAAGTTGCCAATTGTGTTTTCCCTGGAAACGATCTCTTTAATCCTATAGAACCCTCCCGTGGTGCCAACTCATCTACAAGTAGCGCCATGTGTTCCTCTTTACTAATGAGTAAGTTGACGACTTTGTGGGTTAGTTTGGGTTGCGGGAAATTATCAAGTGCGTTCAGCGTTGGATGATATCATTGTTGAATTGTGCCAGGACA
>JADFOC010000295.1 GCA_022563075.1 Pseudomonadota bacterium | reverse complement strand
CATCGGGCTGGGCGTGTGCGTGAGAGTCGCTAAGCCGGCATTGTGGAATGCTGCGATTAAGCAGCCGGTGGCAATGCTGGCAGACTCGATCACGTAATAGTTCTTGTGTTTATTACCGGCGCTATCAATTTCAAATTTCTGGCCGAATATCACGATTAAATAGGGAGCTTTCTCCAGAAATGGTTTGTTCGCATCGGTCCCGAGCGGTGCCAGAGCATCTAACCAGTCCTGTGGTGCTCTGTTGGTATAGAACTCTTCCTCTTCCTGCTCGGCGGCATCGCGAATTTGTTTCTTAATTACCGGATCGCTGACCACGGCAAAGTGCCAGGGTTGTCGATTAGCGCCGCTGGGAGCGCTACCAGCAGTGAGTAGGCATTGTTCAATTAGCTCTCTCGAAACCAGCTCAGTAGAATAATCCCTGATTGTGCGCCGAGCCCGCATGAGTTCACTGAATGCATCTGCTCTCGATTTCATCTCTAACTCAGAGTATCGGTTGAATTGTAGTGCGACGGTTTTCACATTGTGTTTCGACATGCTTTGCCCTTTATATTTCTGTATATTTACCAGCGTCTAACGATCTGCCAGTTATACCCAGTGTCATCACCAGGTACAACCGAGTTCTGACTTGATTATTATTCGTTCTGCTGTAGATCGACCACAAAAAAACCGATAGTCTTGTGGCTACCATCTTTATAGTAATTGTAATGCCTAGCCGAAGGCCCTGGCTGCTTAATAATAAGGGAAGAGGAAAATATGATTTCAAGATTCCTAGCTCGCTCCACTGTGCTCATTATCACGTTCTCAATAATATCAGCTGCCCTACCCATATTGGCACAGGACGACTTTGTCTACTGGCCAGGTGCTGATTACGATCCAGCTATTCCAACTGTAGAAGAAGTGCTTGGGTACAAGCCAGGAGATAGAATTAGCTGGCATCGAGATGTCATTCGCTATTTTGAAACCCTGGCCGATGCCGCACCCGATCGGATGGTGATCACTGAATATGCTAGAACTTGGGAAAATCGAGCACTAATTTACGTTGCCATATCCGCGGCTGAGAATATCGCCAATCTGGAAAATGTAAAGTCAGGCATGCAACGCCTGGCCGATCCTCGACTTACCAGTTCGAATCAGGCACAACAGATCATTGAATCCCAGCCCGCTGTAACCTGGCTGTCTTATGGTGTGCATGGCAACGAAATCTCTTCTACTGACGCCGCCATGTTAACCGCTTACCACCTGCTTGCCGCTCGAGGTGATGATCGTGTGGTGGAGATCATGCGTGACACGGTGGTGGTGATCGATCCCATGCAGAACCCGGATGGCAGAGATCGATTCATTCACAATTTTGAAATTGCAGAAGGGTTGCAACCAGATAGCGATAGACTCGCAGCTGAGCATGATGAGCCCTGGCCTGGCGGACGAACCAATCACTACCTGTTTGATATGAATCGAGACTGGTTCATTCAAACTCAGCCTGAAACCAGAGGGCGCACCAGTGCCATGCTGGAGTGGTATCCAGTCGCCTATGTCGATGCTCATGAAATGGGTTCCGACGGTACCTATTTCTTTGCTCCGGAAGCAATACCTTACAATCCTCATCTGGCTGAAGATCAAAGAGCCAGTTTGGAGTTATTTGGCCGCAACAACGCTCGATATTTTGACATGTTCGGATTCGACTATTTTACGCGTGAAGTGTATGACGCCTTTTATCCCGGATATGGTGCCAGCTGGCCCTCTTATTTTGGCAGCATTGCCATGACCTACGAGCAGGCATCCGCTCGAGGACTAGTTATTCGTCAGTATGATGGCAATGACTTGCACTATCGTTACACGATCAGAAATCACTTTGTGACTTCACTCGCCACGGCTGAAACAGTTGCCGTAAACCGAGAAAAATTCCTCACCGATTTTTATGACTATAGAGTCAGTGCAATAGAAGAAGGTGAGAATGAAGAGATCCGTGCATATATTTTGCCTACTCAGAATGATCAGGCAGCAGCGGACAAACTGGCGGGCTTACTTAGCCGGCAAGACGTAGAAGTGAGACGTGCACGGACATCGTTTAATGCCTGTGGTGAGTCCTACCAGGCGGGCTCGTATGTAATAAGAACTGATCAACCATCCAAGCGGTTTATTCGTACCTTGCTGGACGTGAATGTTGCAATGGAAGATGAATTCCTGATTGAGCAGGAAAGACGCCGCGCACGAAACCTGCCGGATGAAATCTACGATGTCACCGCCTGGTCACTGCCGTTGATGATGAATGTTGAGATCAATACCTGTAGACGGCCGCCAACCGGAGATTTTGAATTGGTCGGTCCCGAACTGTTTCAGCCAGGAGTTGTGAGTGGTGGCGAGGCGGCTGTCGCGTATTTAGTTCCCTGGGGCTCGGCTCCTGCCGTACGCTTCCTGGCAGGCGCTTTGCGTACTGGTTTGACCGTAAAAAGCAATGACAAAGCCTTCACCAATGCTGGCAACGAATATTCAGCGGGTACTTTGATTCTGGATGTAGTCGATAATCCAGCTAATCTGCACCAAGTTATCGAATCACTCGCGCAACGCACCGGGGCAAACGTGGTTGCTGTCGGGGACAGTTGGGTTACCGATGGTCCCAGTTTTGGCAGTGCTAACGTGGTCCGACATAGTGAACCCAAAATAGCCATCGCCTGGGATGAACCAACTACAGCTTACAGCGCAGGTAATACGCGCTTCGTAATCGAGCGCCAATTTGATTTTCCGGTTACCCCCATCAGGGTGAAACGACTACGCACCGCCAATCTCAATCGCTATCAAGTCTTAATCCTGCCAGTGATGAGCGGCGACGGTTACAAGACTGCTTTGGGAGAAGCTGGAATCGAAGATCTGAAAACCTGGGTGCGTCACGGCGGTGTCTTAATCGGTCTGGGCAACGCAACTCGATTCCTGGCTGATCCCGACGTAGATTTGCTCTCGATTAGACGCGAGAAAGCTGTGGTGGAGATGGAGCTAGAGCCTGAGCCCGAAGCAGATGAAGAGGCCACCGTTGATGGCCAATATCTCACCGAATTAGCAGAGTACGAAGAACAAATCGTGCCACGCGATGATGATCCGGATGCAGTCGCTGGAGTTCTGGTGCGCGCCGATGTTGATCCCGATCACTGGTTAAGTGCAGGGGTGGCACCAGTACTAAATGTACTGGTGAGGGGGACGGATGTTTATACGCCGATTAGACTGGATGACGGAGTGAACGTTGTCCGGTTTCAAGGGCCGGATGATTTATTGGCCAGTGGTTATATATGGGATGAGAACAGACGTCAGTTGGCATACAAACCCTTCGTCGTTTTCCAGCCGCTGGGTGCGGGGCAGGTGATCGCATTCACGCAGGATCCGACGGTGCGAGCATACCTGGATGGTCTCAATTTAATTCTGATGAATGCTATATTCCGGGGTAGTGCGCACGCACGACCTTCACCATAGGAGCTACCTCGAAACTTGGATTTATTATTGGAACCAATTGCAATGGCTTAGGCATCCATGCCGAGGAAGATTGTTGCGGTTAACGCTCGATGGTGAAGAGTCCTTCTACCGAATTAAGCGAATTAATTGTGTCTAGCAGATCGAATCCGCCGACGAAGGCCTCGGCGGAACCGCCAGTGAATACACCGCCGAGGTTTGCATCGATAGCATTACTTAATATTCCAGAGCCATCGATTAACTGGCCGTTGATAGCATTTAAGTCGACGATACCACCTCGTATAGAGCCATCGAAATTTATTGACCAGACCTGATCGGCCACCTGCACTTGCAGGCTACCGTTGTTGATCATTCCTGTGTCGAAGTTAACGTCCAGAGCAGCTACCAGACTGGTTATTGCGCCTGCGCTCCCGCTACCAATAAATGTAGAAGCGATGCCCGTCGCATAACTATGACTGCCGCTCAAATTGGCTATATTCGTTGGCACGACATCCGCGAGATAATTGCTAGTAGTGATTCGCACCAGTTGATCGTCGATATAAGCAACGATTAACCAGTTTTCATCCACGTTGTTATTCCATCTTCCCCAGGCTATACCGAATTCATCGATACTTTGTCCGGGTAGGGACAGTCTCAGGTCGTTAACATCTTCATCATCGTCGCTATTGGAATTTCTGTTGCTGTTAGCGGAGTTGCCGCCGCCGGCGTTGCTGTTGTCGGGGCTGCCGCCGCCGCCGGCATTGCTGTTGTCGGGGCTGCCGCCGCCGCCGGCGTTGCTGTTGTCGGGGCT
>JADFOC010000294.1 GCA_022563075.1 Pseudomonadota bacterium | reverse complement strand
TGCAAGATTAGTGTGATCCGGCTAACAAAATGATAATAGAATGCCTGCCATTGGTAGCGCAACTGTTTAAGATCATGCACTAACGTTAATCGCCGCTCGCTTTTTTCCACCAGAATAAAACAGCTTGGCTGGCAAAATTAGCGTTGCACCTTAAACAACGTACCAATTCGCGCTGGGGAAACTAGATGCCATTACTTGAAAATCTTTTCATGCTGATATTTGGCCATGCGCTTGCTGATTTTGTGCTGCAACCGGATGCGATGGGGTATGGCAAGAATCGCAATGACAAGATTCATGATAATGAGCAAAGTCTTTTCCCTGTGTGGTATTACTGGCTCACGGCACACGCACTGGTACATGGTGGAGTCGTGTTCCTGATCACCGATAGCTTGTTGTTGGGAGTTATCGAAACCATCATTCATTGGATTACCGATTTCGCCAAGTGTGAAGGTTGGATCGGCATGCACCAGGACCAGGCCATTCATATCGGTTGCAAACTCGGCTACAGCTTTATTTTGTATTACGGCATCTTCAATCTACATCTCACCTAAGTGCCTGAGTCACAGCGTCAGTGACTGCCGCTGGCAGCCCTGCTTTGCTTTGACTCCTGGTTGTTTCTGGTTATAGTACATAGCTTCAGCAAGCAGCAGCCATGCAGCAGGTAGCCGATCGCGATGGGTAAGAGAGAACAACAGCGCAAGCGAAAAGAGCAGAAACAGCGTGCCGCCAAGCAACAGCAGCAGACGCAAAGGTTAATGCTGAAAGTGGGAATATTTGTGGTCGCGCCGGTGCTCTTGCTGTTTGTACTCTACACGCTGTTCAGCCAGGGTCCCACTTACTCACCCGTCGAATTAGCCGCTAATGATCATGTCCGTGGCGCTGCCGACACGCCGGTTAGCATTGTGGTGTACGCTGACTTTCAATGCCCGGCCTGTGCTACCGAACATCAAACCATGACAAGAATCTGGCCTGGTCTCCGGGACAAGGCACATCTGGTGTTTCGCCACTATCCGATAACCACCGCGCATCAACATGCCTGGACGGCGGCACTGTATGCCGAGGCTGCCGGTAAACAGAACCGATTCTGGGAAATGCACGATTATCTGTTTGCTACGCAAGCGATCTGGATGGTTCTACCCGATGTGGAAGATGAGTTTGAGAGTTATGCACTGGAACTTAATTTAGACATTGCACAATTGAAAGCCGATGTCGATTCCGATGTGGTGGTACGAAAAATACGCAATGACCAGCGTGGCGGCAATGCTGCCGGGGTGCGTTCGACGCCGGCTGTATTTGTCAACGGCAGACTCATCGCCAACCCTACAGGAGAACGTATCACCGAATTGGTTGCAGAGGAATTCGCCGCATCGTTAGGCGCCACCTAATCCCTTAACAACTATTTGTACGAAGTGTCTTATCAAGCCTGCCGCCTCAGGCGTTGGCACGGTGTCGCGCAGAAGCCGGTCTGGATCTAGTCCTTCTGCGGTTAACGCGACCCTGCGCTCACTAATGTAAGCCCGAGTCACTGCATCGCTGAACTCGGGATGAAACTGCACTCCCCAAGTAGATAGCCCAAGCCGAAAGGCGTGATGCCGTTCGAAATTATTCTCAGCCAAAAGCACAGCCTCTTCAGGTAGTTGCGTCACGGTCTGTTGATGTGACACTTGCGCCTTGAATTTGTCCGGCAAACTGGCGAAGAGTGGATCGCTTTTCGCACTGGCGGTGAGTTTAATCTCGACAGTGCCAATTTCTCTACCACCACGATGAAAATCTACGCTGCCACCGAACGTCCAGGCAACTAGTTGGTGCCCGTAACACACGCCTAGTATCGGAATCTCATCGGCATGTGCATTGCGCAGATAATCAGCAGCGATGTAGTTCCACGACTCCAGGTCGGTCAGATAGGCAGGTGAGCCGGTGATGATGATACCGTCGATTGTCGCCAACCGCGGCAGCGCTTGATGCAGATGGATGGAACAAACCAGGAATTCACACCGGCGGCGGCCAGACCCCAGGATAAACCAGTCTTCGAAATCCTCCGTGTTTGCCAATAGCGAAGGAATCGTCGTTCCGGTCTTGATGATTAAAAATTGCTTAGCCATCGATTGCTCGCCGCTTCAGATTTTCAACAGATTAACGCGCTAAACTATCACACGGCTCTCAAGCCTGTTGCAATTTACGTTGGCTGGTAAGACACTGTACGCGAAATCTAATTGGGGTGAACTAATCATGATAAACAAAATAAACTCCTTGGTTGGTAAAATCGGTGGACGCGCTCAAGACTTTTACTGGACCCTGTTTAGAGTGCTGATCTCCGCCATGTTTATGACACACGGATTCGATAAGCTTTTTGGCGAGAATCCGCAACCCTTTACCGGTGGTCGTATGTCTAGCATAAACATTGGTGAGCTGATTTCCTACTCCATGCCGATGGAAATAAACCTGCTGTTTATCGCCGGTGTGGTGGAATTATTTGGCGGTTTCCTGATTTTGATCGGCCTTTGTACACACCTGATCGCTTTCATCGCGCTCGTGCAGATGCTGATGGCTTACTTAATCGCGCATCTGGCCTGGTTCCCTACAATTAATCGCGGCGAATTAGCCACTATGTATTTTCTGGCCTATCTCCTTCTTTTTGCGTATGGCCCGGGGCCCTATAGCGTAGACACCTGGCTATCGAAGCGGCAGAAGCGTGATAAAGTAATGGGTTAGAGGGTGAAGAATTTTCGGATGCAACTGATTACCCAGACCCTGAAAATATGATCAAACCAAATGCAGGGCCTGGCAACACTCTATTTTTTCTAGTCCAATTCGCTTCTACTGGAGTAAGTTCTCTTGGCTACACTGAAATCTGCTGTCGACGAGGGAGATGTTCAGGCGCCCTCACCGGCCCACGCCGACACCAGCGCTGACAACCGAGAGAATCTATCGACGCATGTCCGCCCTGGAACTAGGCAGGCGCTCCAAGCACGGTCCAGTCCTCTATGTATTGATTGCTGTTTTCACCATTTTCGGCAGTTCACTGCGTATCGACTATCCCCTCGTCTCGGCTCTAGTACTTGTCTCGCTGGCTATTCTCGCCATGGTGAGGCTTTGGTATGCGCGGAGTTTTGAAGATCGCTACCGACGCGTTGGTGAGCGCAGCGTGCGAGATTTCACCGTCCTGTTGCTGATTCAATGTTCAATCTTCAGTTGGTCGGCGGCCGCGATTGTCATTCATTATGGGGAATCAGTGCAATCCATATTTGCCTTGCTGTTCGGTGCAGCTGCCGCTGCGGCAGGCACCAGTTCATTGGCGCCGAGAGTCGGAGTGCATCGAATTTTTGTGGCAGCGGTGATGATTCCCATCGTCATTGCTCTTATTCCCGGATTTGGCGAAGCGGGCATCGTCCTGCTATTGGGCACGCTGGTGCTAGGTGTTTTCTATCTCAGAGAGGGGACGCTGGCATCTGCAGCCTATGCTGGGCTTATCACAACCCAACTCGATCTCGAAGGTGCGGCCCAGCAGATAGAGAGCTTGCATGGTATCGTTCCGATTTGTGCATGGTGTAAGGATGTTCGCGACGATGACGGTTTCTGGGAGGATGTCGAAACCTACGTGCAGAGTCGAACCCAGGCGGAATTTACTCATTCCATTTGCCCGCAGTGCAAGGCAAAACTTTTTTCCAGCGACGTGAGTCTGCGCGCGAGGAAGGGACCAGAAGATTGAATCGCCTTTTCCGCGCCGCCAACAAGCTGGTTCACTCCAAAAAATGTACGAATCAGCGCAAGGGGTTAGCGGTCAAATTTCGCGGGCAGCTACTTACTTCAACCCTCTATATGGCACAATGCGTCCACTGCTCAGTTACCGGTAATGACGCAGCTGTCCCCCGCAAAACGGCGATACCACAACTGCGCAGAGCCGTTACAATTTAGCCAGCCATTGGAATATACGATGTCACCGTCAACGATGGTCAGCACCGAAGTCACATCACGCAGCGCATCCAAATTTCCCAGTGATTCGATCTCGAAAGGATCCACCGCCAGCACCGCCAAGTCGGCGAACTTGCCAACTTCCAGGCTGCCTATTTTATCTTCATCGAATGTGTCATAAGCACTGCCGATGGTATACATATGCAGCGCTTCATACAAACTCACCGTGTTGCCGGCCGGCATCAACTGGCTCCCGGTCTCGGATTCTCCGGTGATGAAGAAATGCATGGCGACCCAGGGGTTAATGATATAGAAGTTGCCACCATCGGTTCCC
>JADFOC010000293.1 GCA_022563075.1 Pseudomonadota bacterium | reverse complement strand
AGCAAGATGGCGGAATGATTTTCGCCCCCATAGAAAACCGAGCACACTGAAAAATCCTGGTGGTGCCACATCTTTGCGTGCTTCCGCCATGCCACGGGGTGGTTCCTTGATCACAAATCTAACCAGTAAAGCGAGGAAAATGCCCGGCAGGCCAACCACGACGAAGGCGATACGCCAATTAAAATACTGCACTAGATAGGCGCCGCCAACAGTGCCGACGAGAATGCCACCGTAGACCCCGAGCGAATAAACGGAGAGCGCGGTGGCTCGTTGTTTCGCTGGAAAGATATCTGACACGATGGAGTGTGCCGGGGGAGAACCACCTGCCTCACCAATACCCACACCAAATCGTGCCAGAAACAACTGCCCAAAATTCTGTGCGGCACCACAGGCCGCCGTCATTACGCTCCATATACCGACGGAGATAGCGATCACATTGCGGCGACTACCGATGTCTGCCCAGCGCGCGATAGGGATTCCGAAGGTGGAATAAATCAGTGCGAAAGCCAGCCCGGAGAGCATCCCAAACTGACCATCGCTTATCTCGAGATCTTCGATGATAAACTGCGCGAGGACATTGATGACCTGGCGATCTACGAAATTGGAAACATAGACAGTGGTAAGTATTCCCAACACCAGGTATCGGTAGTAGGGGTTTTGATAGGCCTTTACAATTGCTGCCTGTTTGGCGTCGTTGCCGGTAGCCGTGTTTTCGTCTGAAGTGGCTTCGCTCTTTAGCACTCCTTCAGGCATGATCTTTTTCCACCTTTACTAGTTCAGAAACAACAATCACTTCTGTTGTGATATGAATTCTGAGTAGATGAGCTTGGTTGTTATTAATTGACCGATGTAAGAAGCCGCATGAAAGCATTTATTCGGCAGCCAGTCTATGAATTAGCACGCTACTCAGTTTAGCCCGTTCCACCAAAGAACTTATGCGAGCTTCTTCCCGATTGGAATGTGCACCGGTGCCAGCACTGCCTAACGAATCCAGCGTCGGTAGTCCCACTGCCTGTGTAAGCGAGCCATCGGTGCCGCCACCGGAATCGGTTATACCCAGCTGCTGTCCAAGCAACCGTCCAATCGCTACGGCCTTTTCCAAAAGGTAGTCTGACTCGGCAGTGGCTATCTTGGGAGGGCGATGCAGATTGATCCAACTCTCCGTCGATATTTCGCCAGAATCGACAGCATAGCTGAATACCGTGTCGAAGATGTCTTCGAATCGTGCCACCGAATCCAGCCCTTGTTGAATTTCCGGATAGCGCAAATCAACCAGTGCCTCGGCACAGGGAGCGACTGTATTGCGGGCTTCACCGCCGCTAATTACGCCAACATTAACCGTTATCCCGGATTCGTAATCAGTCATGCTTTCGAGCTCAACAATCTTGTATGCCAGTTCCTTAATCGCTGAACGCCCTTGTTGATGGGCGCTGCCGGCGTGAGATGCTAGGCCGTGAACCACGAAACGAGCCTGGCCCAGGCCCTTGCGTTGGCGCACTAGATTGTCGTTGCTGGACGATTCAAACACCAGTCCATAGTCATGTAGCTGTGCCTGTTGTTCCAGATACTTACGCGAAGACAGTGAGCCCATTTCCTCATCACTGTTTAGTAACATGGTAATGGCCTTTTCTTGCAGGTCACCAAACTGGTTGAGCGCTTTCAATGCATACAGCATGATCACTAGACCGCCCTTCATATCGGCCACACCGGGGCCGTACATCATGTCTGGATTGCGACGAAAAGTCTGAAATGGACTCTCGGGTGGAAACACGGTATCCAGGTGTCCCATTAACAGCAGTCGTGTTCCGCGGCCTGGTTTGCTGGCCAGGACATGCTCAGTGACATCGATGCTGTAGTCACTTCCAGGGCAACTGGGCATGTTAATGACCTCGCCGGGCAAGCTCGAGATAGAGAAACCCAATTGTCTAAGTTCCTCACTAAATATGGCAGCCACTTCATCCACCCCGGCCTGGTTGAGGCTACCTGAATTGATGTTGGTTATCCGTTCCAACAAAGCCACCATGTTGTCTTCCTGGGAATCGAGCCAACTGACGAAATCCTGTTCATCTGCATCGAGTGACGGTTCAACATTTTCTGCGGCTGTCATCGTTGTCGATAACAGGATACTGATTAGGAAGATACCCAGAGTAAGTAGCAAGTGATCCGTATGCGTACCAGGCGAGGGTAGCTCCCCGGTCTCCTTATGTTGAGTATTCATCACTGGCCCCGTTTCGGTGAAGCACTAAATTAGCACGTTAATGTACGCTGGCGCCAACCCATTTGCATGGCGTCTGTGGCAATATGTTTAGTAGTTGTAATTGCCTTGAACAGTCTGCATAATCCTTCGCCCATGAATGCCGCAGCAGCACCAATTCTCCGTATCGAAAATCTCAACAAGACTTTCGACGACGGATTTCAAGCACTTAAGAACATCAATCTGGATATCCAGAAGGGTGAAATTATTGCCCTGTTAGGACCTAACGGAGCTGGCAAGACCACGTTGATTTCAATCATATGCGGGATTGTGCGACCAAGCTCGGGACGGGTCACAGTGGCTGGCTTTGATATCATCAAGGATTTTCGACAAACTCGATCGATGATCGGCCTGGTGCCACAGGAGTTGACTACCGATTCCTTCGAATCGGTCTGGGATACCATTGCCTTCAGTAGAGGATTGTTCGGCAAGGCCCCGGATGCGGCGCATCTGGAGAAGGTGCTCAGAGCACTTTCCCTGTGGGACAGGAAAGACAGCATGATCATGAAGCTCTCGGGTGGGATGAAACGAAGGCTGTTGATCGCCAAAGCCTTGTCGCATGAACCATCGATTCTCTTCCTGGATGAACCTACCGCTGGAGTTGACGTAAACTTACGAAAAGATATGTGGCAAATCGTCGCTGAACTCAAAGCAGCCGGTGTCACTATCATTCTTACTACTCATTATATTGATGAGGCGGAAGAGATCGCGGATCGGATTGGAGTGATCAATCACGGCGAAATGATCCTGGTGGAAGAAAAGAGCAAGCTCATGAGTAAGATGGGTAAGAAGCAATTATTGTTGGATCTGTGTGAATCGGTAGTGACCATTCCATCCAGTTTGTCCAACTATAATCTGGAACTGTCTGAAGATGGGAACCTGATCACCTACACCTTCGATACTCAAGGTGATCGAACCGGCATCACTTCGTTGCTGGACGATTTGAAGTTAGCCAATATCCAATTTCGAGATCTAAATACGACCCAAAGCTCACTGGAAGATATTTTTGTCAACCTGGTGAGTGAATCATCCTAAGTAGCAGACAGTTATCGCAGGAATTAGGTATTAGTCTATGAATATCCATGGCGTGTGGGCAATCTACAAATTTGAGATGGCGCGAACCAGGCGCACACTGGTGCAGAGTATCGTGGCACCAGTCATCACCACGTCGCTGTACTTTATTGTGTTCGGTGCTGCTCTCGGATCACGCATCGATCAGGTGGGAGGGGTGAGTTACAGTGCCTTCATTGTGCCCGGGCTTATCATCTTAAACCTGCTAATGCACAGTATCTCCAATGCCTCATTCGGTATTTATTTTCCAAAGTTCGTAGGCACCGTGTACGAAATGTTATCGGCACCGCTGTCGACCATAGAAGTGGTGCTAGGCTATGTCGGCGCAGCCGCCACCAAGTCCATCATACTCGGTTTCATCATTTTGCTCACCGCCAGCTTCTTCATCGATTTGCACATAGCCCATCCGATTGTGATGTTGCTGTTTATACTGCTAACCGCCATATCCTTCAGTTTGTTTGGTTTTATCCTGGGCATCTGGGCTGACAATTTTGAAAAGCTCTCGGTAGTACCTATGTTGTTGATCACACCACTGGTGTTTCTTGGGGGGAGTTTCTATTCCACCGATATGTTGCCCGAGCCTTGGCAATCGCTTTCTTTGATTAACCCTGTGCTCTATCTGGTGAGCGGTTTGCGCTGGAGTTTTTACGAGATCGCAGAGGTCAACGTGGTGGTGAGCATGGCAAGCGTTTTCTGTTTCCTGCTGATTTGCCTCTCGGTGGTTTTTTACATCTTTAAGACTGGATACAAATTAAGAAACTGAGTTGCTGCACAGCGTTCGGATTAGTTATCGATGCGCTGTCCGTTACTGAATTCCATGCCTTCGCTATTGCCGTCAGCGTTGAAGTAAACACCGAGACCGTCTCGCTTGCCATTGATCCAGGGTCCGACATAGCGATCACCGTTAGCGTAAAAATAGGCACCTTG
>JADFOC010000292.1 GCA_022563075.1 Pseudomonadota bacterium | reverse complement strand
AGTTTCACCGGTGCTTCTTTATCCAGGTAGTGCATCGCGAACAATGCCCAAATCGCCTCGGCAGAAATCTCCTGACCAGATTTCTCGGTTTGTTTTTGGACGATGCGACTGAATTCGATCTGCAACCAGCGAGGAAGTTGGAAGCCAAACTTATTATTCAACACATAGGCGACCCCGCCTTTGCCCGATTGACTATTGACCCGAATAACATCTTCGTAGGAGCGACCCAAATCCTTCGGGTCCAGGGGCAAGTAGGCAATATCCCATTTGTCGCCAGGCTTATGCAAATCCAGGCATTTCTTGATCGCATCCTGATGCGAGCCAGAAAAAGCCGTGAACACCAGGTCGCCGGAATAGGCCTGGCGCGGATGCACATCTATCTGGGTGCATTCCCGCACCACCGAGACGATGCGGTCCATATCGTGCAGGTCGAGCTTGGGATCGATGCCCTGGCTGTACAGATTCATCGCCATGATCACCACATCCATGTTGCCGGTGCGCTCACCATTGCCCAGCAGGGTGCCTTCGACCCGCTGTGCGCCAGCCATTACTGCCAATTCGGCCGCACCGATGGCGCAACTTCGGTCATTGTGGGTGTGCAGACTGACGATGATCGAATCACGATGCTTGATATGGCGGCAGAACCATTCGATCTGGTCCGCATAGACATTCGGGGTGGAACTCTCTACCGTCGCGGGCAGATTATAGATGACAGGGTTTTCTGGTGTTGGATTCCATACCGCCGAGACCGCATCACAGACCTCGACCGCGTAGTCGATCTCGGTGCCGGTAAAACTCTCCGGTGAATATTGATAGACCCATTCGGTTTCCGGGGCCAGCTCGGCACAGCGCTTCACCTCGGCGGCACCCGCCACGGCGATAGCGATGATGCCCGCTTTATCGGTCTTGAACACTTTTTCCCGCTGCACGATCGAGGTCGAGTTGTACACGTGCATGATCGCCCTGCGAGCACCCTTGAGGGATTCGAAGCTGCGTTGAATCAGTTCGGGACGGGCCTGGGTCAGCACCTGGATGGTGACATCGTCGGGCACCTTGCCCTGCGTAATGAGGCTGCGCACGAAGTCGAAATCCGGTTGCGAGGCCGCGGGAAAGCCTACTTCGATTTCCTTAAAGCCTACCTCTACCAGTAGCTCGAACATCTTCTTCTTCTGCGCCACCGTCATCGGCTCGATCAGCGCCTGATTGCCATCGCGCAGATCCACGCTGCACCAGGTAGGTGCCTCGGTAATGACCTTATCTGGCCAGGTCCTGTCTTTTATATCGATAGGCTGGAAGGGCTGGTATTTCGTATGATCGAACATGGTGGCTTCGAACCTCTTAGCGTTCGCACTCGGTAAATCAATCAGCTAGCGTTTTCTATGATCCGTTTACTTCTGCATGGTGTGTCTTGCAGCTTCTCTCTAAACCCTCGTGAGGTTTTTATCAGTC
Source organism: Pseudomonadota bacterium (assembly GCA_022563075.1). Lineage (GTDB taxonomy): Bacteria > Pseudomonadota > Gammaproteobacteria > Pseudomonadales > Pseudohongiellaceae > UBA9145. The sequence continues at coordinate 2,805 of JADFOC010000292.1, read as the reverse complement.
TCTGCCGGCTTGTGACCTGGGATCCCGTTTGAGAATGTAAGCATAGGTCAATCCTGCTGGTTTTTCTGCGCATACTTTCCACTGATACCGCCTATTATTAGATATTATCTCTATTTATTTACAATATTTTGTTTATTTTACCCATTAATATGATTACACTAGGTTTTCTTCACTTACAAGGCCACGGCGATGCACCTCGATAAGCTGGATACCCGCATACTCAAAGAGCTACAACACAATGGCCGGATTACCAATCTGGAGTTGGCGGACAAGATCGGCCTCTCCCCCACCCCCTGTGCCCGCCGGGTTAAACAGATGGAGGACGCCGGCATCATCGATCGCTCGGTGACCCTGCTCAATGCGTCGAAACTGGACCTGAAGCTCACCGCCCTGATTCAGATCAGCATGGACCGGCACACCCCCGACCGCTTCGAAGTATTCGAAGCAAAAGTGAGAGGCTATCCGGAAGTGATTGAGTGCCTGCTGATCACCGGTCAGACCGGCGACTATCAACTGAAAGTCATGGTGCCGGATATGGAGTATTACCAGGAATTTCTGTTAAACAAGATTACCCGCATCGCCGGAGTAACCGGTGTGCATTCCAGTTTCATGTTGCGAGAAATCATCAACACCACCGAACTTCCGCTGGGCCATATTCAGTCTCAATAAATACTTAAGGAAATTCCTTGATGAAGACTATCGACTTCTATCTCTCGCTGATCTCACCCTGGTCCTATCTGGCTCAGCCGCGACTCATCGCAATGGCGGACCGGCATGACGCCACCATCAATATTATGCCGGTGGATTTCGGCGTCATCTTTCCGAGCACCGGCGGCGTGCCCCTGCCCAAACGCTCACAGCAACGCAAGGACTACCGCATGCAGGAACTGCGTCGCTGGCGAGAATATTTAAATATCCCGTTGACGCTGGAACCAGCCCACTTCCCGGTAAGCGACAAACTGGCTGCCGCCATGGTGGTGAATCTGCGGCCGCAACATCCCTCCGAAGCGCTGTTTCTAGCCGGTGCCTTGTTGCGCGCCTGCTGGGTCGAAGAGCGTGATATCAGTGACAGAACCACGCTCCTGGCCATCGCCGCAGAGAACCAATTAGATGGCGAGATGCTGCTGGCTAACCAGGACGAGGCCCTGAAGATAATCGCTGCCGATAGCGCACAAGCCGTACAGCGAGGGGTGTTTGGTGCTCCCAGCTTCCTCTATAAGGAACACCTATTTTGGGGACAGGACCGCTTGGATTTCCTGGAGCGCGTGCTAGCGGATTAATCGCGCAACGCAGGCGCCAGCCGATTCAGCTCTTCGAACCAATTATCGATTAACCCCAGCGAAATACTTTCCGCGCCAGCCGTAGTTCCATGCCCGGTGACAGGTTTCAGCATCAGGAAGCTCTGTCCATCGGGGCTGACGTCCCAACCCGGCGCATACTCACCGGCAAATAAGAGTTCATCCCTGCCTATATTAAAGCCAGCCTCGGTGCCCACCGGCACCACATGGATTTCAATCGTGCCACCTTCTCGTCTGCCATAGAAAAGCTCGCTGCCCTCGGCGTTCCACGGCCATTGGCGGCCTGCCACCACCGGGCGTTGCGGGTGTTGTATGCGATAGGATCTCCAGCCGATGACCAGGCAGCAAACCACTAGGTGCGGTTATTATTAGTCGAGTGTTGACTCGTCGGTTACTGGCAAAGCGAGTCTAATAACTCACACTATCGATTCAGCGGCAGGGAATCTTTGAAACCGATTTGGGAAGAATGCTTAGTAGTAGCAGCTTAGAAAAAACGCTTTACCTTCTCTTTGTACGACCTGCTCATCTTCAAGGAAGAGCCACAGCTAAGGGTCAGATGAAATTCACCGTTGATATGGGATGATACTTTTTCCACGCGCCGCAGGTTGACGATGGTGGAGCGGTGCACACGCTGAAAGATCGACGGATCCAGCTTCGCCTCAAGCTGTTTCATGGTGGTGCGCATGATCAGGGTTTCACCCTTGACATGGACACACATATAGTCGCCAGCCGCGTCTATCCAGTCGATGTCGACTATCGGCACGAAGGTGATAGTCGACCCGTCTTTAATTGCCAGACGATCCGCGTGTTCCAGCGACTCTTCTTCGCTATCTAACAACTCACCTATGGCCGCGGGTGACTTTCCGGTGAGACTAACTGCCAGATTCAATAGGCGCTGCTTCTCATTTACTGCCGATTTTGAAGTTTTCTGCCTTGCCGCCTTTTCGATTGCATCTGCCAGGCGCTCATCCTCAACCGGCTTCAACAAATAGTCGACTGCATGAATCTTGAATGCATCGATGGCAAAGGAATCATAGGCGGTTACAAAAATGATCATCGGCAGAATATCTGCCTGTATTGCACTGATCATTTCAAATCCAGTCATGCCCGGCATCTGAATATCGAGAAATACAATGTCGGGCTCATGCTCGATGATCGCTGCAATGGCTTCTCTTGCATTTTGACAATTCTGCACCACCGATACTTGATCATAATCTTGCAGGCGCATCGCAAGCCCTTGCCGGGCAAGTTCTTCATCATCGACGATAATGGCTGTTAGTGTCTCTTTATCATTCTGGGTCATAGGGAATTTCAACCGTTACTGTTAGTCCGTGGGGCTCCGCATTGGAAAAAGCCAGCCTATGTCGATCTCCGTAAATCTCTTTGAGTCGATTCCTGATATTACTTATACCTACGCCTTTGGAAAAAGCGAATGCATCATCGCCGGAATCCTCATCAGTCAAACCCGGACCGTCATCTGTCACTGACAGTTCTAGTGTAGCGCCTT
>JADFOC010000291.1 GCA_022563075.1 Pseudomonadota bacterium | reverse complement strand
TACTGGAACCGTCTGATTATGGCAAGTTTTCACTTGCCAATGCAGTTATTGCTTTCATTAGTGCGTTTGCCATTCAAAATTTTATTGCGCATACCATCCAGGTACGTAAGGAAGAAGATGTAAATTATCAACTTCATTTTACAGTGGGCAGAATAATACAGATTTCGTTATTTTTAATAACCAACATGTTGGCATTTACAATTTTCAAATAGCTAATTAAGGATGGCACCAGATCACCATGACTGAGTCGTATATTGTCTTCGGCAATCGCGTGATCGGACAACAAATCATTGATCTTGTCGGCATGCTGTTGGCGTATTCTCTTCAGATGTTCTGCCAGCTCGCCTCCCATTGGAAACACCGAACTAACGAATGGAAAATAGGAATGAAAAACACAGGCGGTTTGACCCAGCTGTTCTGCTACTATTTCTGCGCCTTGGATTAGATGATGATCTAGTTCAGATTGAGCGGCCTTGGAATGCAGAGGATCCACTGCCGCTACTATGCTGCCACCCTCGCGCCAATCGTTCGGTTTAACCAGCAACAAAGGGGATTGGCACTTCCTGATCAAGCGCCAATCCGTGTTGCTTATTATGGATCTTTGAAATAGGCTATGGTGATGTGTGCTCTTCAATACCAGGCCTGATTCCAACTTCGCAGCCTGCTTAATAATTGCTTCAGCCAGATTATGCTCGGTGGCATAAACATAAGAAGCATCAATCTTTTCTGCGTTAAATTCATCCACCAAATTCTTCAATATACTCTCGATGTTATCAGCAAGCATTTTGCACTGAGCTTCAAAAAACTGACCATTTATTCCGTCGTAGGTGTAGGAGTGTTCGGCCAAACTATTGACATTATTGACAAAAAATCGAACCGAGGCTTTGCTTGCATTGGCGATTAGCTTCGCCCTATCTACAACGAAATCTCGCTCAATTGTTGGGTCAATAACGACCAGGATATTCTCGATGCTCTTCACTGTTACTCCATCTGTAACTGCGTATCTAATGTTTAATTGTTAACCAAGGCTAAGCAATATCGCTGCTGTTGAGCCCCCTGCTGGACAAAGCATATACTGGCTTTAGGGAATTCAACTTGACCCAAGTCAACTCTTCTTCGATAGGGGGGAACTTACAGGCTATAACACGAAATTCACCGGTGGAAAGCCAACAATAATGTCAGCCCTTCTGCAAAACGACCTTGCTGATAATGTCCCTATCAGCACATAGCTGCCACACTGCAGCGACCAGCTAAAGCATTACCTCATTTAGATTTGGCATCTGATCCGGTTTGATAATCAGCACATCACACTCAAGTTTATCCAGAACTTTTTCGGCGGTGTTGCCGATCAGTATCCGATCGAGTCGGGAGCGCGACACCGCACCCATGACCACTACACTTGCCTTGAGTTCTTTTGCCTTGGCAGGCAAGGCGTTGACTACATTCTCAGTGGACCAATGGCAACAGGTTTTACAGATGCCATGACGTGTCGCCAGATCCGTTAGCTTGCTACGCTTAGCCTCTGCATTTTTCTGCAAGGAATGGGCCTCGGCTATAGGTGGTACACAGACTGAATGGAACAGATGCACCTGGCCGCCAGAAATTGCCGCCATCGAAGATGCACTGGATACAATATTATCGTCAAGGGCAACGGGCTTTTCATGCATGTGATTCGGATCTACCGCGGCAACGATGAGGGGGTTCACACGCCACTGCCGGCCCTTCGCAAGCAATAGTGGTGCGGGGCAATAACGTATCAATTCCCAGTCTTCATTGGAGAGCAGGAGGCTGGAGATCTTGTGATGTTGGCGAGTGGCTTTTAGAACCAGTGAAGGCTTGGTATCACGAATGCGGCCCACAATTTCAGCATAGGGTGGATTTCCCCAGGCGGTGGTCACGGTGACCACCAGGCCCCCTTGGCGTAGTGGTTTTGCCAGAATTTCCAACTCGTTTATGCGCTGATCCGCATGCTCGTAGCGCAGTGCCTGCGCCTGTAACGGATCAAAGTAGAAGCCATCCTCCAGGTAGCTACTGTAGTCCGCAATCATGAGTTCGACTTCAGATTCAGTATAGCTGGCCAATTGCATGGCCTTCTTCATGATCCCATGGGAATCGATGTCCGGCTCGATGATAACGAGAATTTTGCTTAATTCTAACATTGAAAATAATCACCGCTTGATCGCCCTCAGAGAACCGCAATTGTAGATTCACCGATCCCTGCAAATATTAATCTAGATCAATATACAAGCGATGAGTCCCTCTATAATTGAAGATTGGAATATATTTGTGCGATAAATCAAGCATTTAAAAGGAATGGCCCTATGCTTAAAGCCAGGCAAACACATGCTGAAACACCGAATCCAATTTGTAGGCAACGGCGATTGATGGCACAATTTAGCCTTGTGCAACAGGAGTCTGAGATGAACGGTGCGAGCGCTTCCGAAAAGTCACGTTCTGCGAATGACGACAGGATTCTATTTCGCGACGGTGCGAGCTCCCGCAAGCATTGTCCCCATGATGTGAATATCTCTTGTGCGAGTTGTCGTCTGAATGAATTATGCCTGCCTATCGCCTTAGACAAGAACGAAGTCGATCAACTGAATGAGATCGTGCAGCGAAATCGTCCGAATAAAAAAGGCGATCATCTTTATCGCCAAGGCGATACGTTCAAATCAGTGTACGCGGTACGCTCCGGTAGCTTTAAGTCCTACGTTCTCACCCGCAACGGCAACCGCCGAGTCACCGGATTCTTTCTACCGGGTGAAATCATCGGCATGGATGGCATCGCCAGTAATTCCTACACCAATTCAACCATGGCTCTCGAACATTCATCAATTTGTGAAATCCCCTTCAATCAACTGGAACGACTGAGCCAGCAAATGCCTGCGCTGCAGCATCACTTCTTCGCAATCATGGGGAATGAGATTACCAGGGACCAGGACCTCCATACCTTGCTGAGCAGTTGCACCGCCGAACAACGCATCGTCTCGTTTCTATTAGGGCTGTCCAGTCGTTATGCGCGGGTATCACTCTCTGCCACCCGTTTCCTGCTACCGATGACCCGAAGCGACATCGGCGAGTATCTGGGGTTAACGGTGGAAACGGTGAGTCGAATCCTCACCGCTCTGCAGCGCAAGAGCTTCATCTCTGTTAACAACCGGGAGATAGGGCTGCTGGATCTTGCGGCGTTACGAGGCATAGTAGAAGCGACTTGACACAGCCATCTACCCGGCCCGGTCTACGCTATCTGCGTTGTTTTCAACCTCGCCTGGCGCCAACGGAATAATTAGCCAACAACCGCAGATCCAGACTTTCACAGCGTCCACCTATTTCCACTCTGACCTTTCATCGCCGTCGCTCGATTCACCGACTTTTGCTTAGCCTGTCTCTGCCTAACAGGCTCTTGATATGCACCATCAACGAAAGGGGCTACTCCATAGCTGGCTGAACTGGAAAAACATATGGCGAAGTGCGACCAGCCAGCGCTACGGCAAGACATCATCCAGCAGATTGCACGATATTAGGTACTTGATAGGTGTCCTATCGAAGCATTCTTAACTAGTCCATATTCCATTAGTCACCTGACAGTCTATAGAATCCAGAGCCATATGGGTTATCAAGCCAAAGCCTATGATGCGTACTTTTGGTATATAGCAAAGAATGACATAAAGAGCTACGAACCAGATTTTGTGCAATGGATGGAATCCGATGCTACAGCGTCCAGGATCATATATTGGAGATGCCAGAAGATGATCAACATCAACAAGCATCGTAGCAATCATCAAAAAATAACTCGGTTTCCAGCTTTTCCGGTAGAACGAACCCACTACAACTGCTGGAACCAGAAAATGGAGAATTAAGTGAAACACTGAGATCGGAATTCATCTCCTGTACAACCAGGGCCTGCATGGCACCCGATCGCAGTATCTGGCGCAATAAATGGGGTCAGAGTCTGAGATATCCATAACTCTCACCCCATTTAACCATGTCCATGTTGCTCGATTAGTTAGCTAAGGGATCAGGTCGCATCTGAAAGTGATACACCTTGCTCGTTGTCCCCGCACCAGTCTCCATATGAAAAGGCGCCCTGCTGCTAAAAGTTGTCCACAAACCGCGGCCTTTCCAGCCGGCGTTCGGATCATCGATACGACCGTCCATCCACTTGGTGTAGAAACCCAAGGGATAAGGTACTCGCAAGCGAACCCATTCGCCGTCATGAAGTGCTAACAGCCCACCCGATTGATTCCCCGTATTGA
>JADFOC010000290.1 GCA_022563075.1 Pseudomonadota bacterium | reverse complement strand
CATCTCCTTTCATCTGAGTCACTTCGTAAATTGGCTCCCAGCGCATGCGCCGTTCTGCGTAAGCTCTGTCCAGTGGCTGTCCATTTATTCTCTCCAGAGAGAACATCATGCCATTGCTCCAGTTGCCATTATGGGGAATCGCTAAGACCTGTCCGTTAGTAGCTGATTCGTAGCCTTCCATATAGTCCCAGAGATATTCGGGATCAATACTCTCGAACATGGGGAGTGGTAGAATCTGGTTAGCCCGCTGCGCTGAGTCACGAAACACCACCACCCGGTGCAAATTATTTCCCTCGGCTATCGAACTCCATTCAAATCCAATAAGTGCAGTGAATCGTCCCGGCTCATTGAAGCTATCTGCTGTTGCCGTGTAGCGTTCCCATGCCGATCGTTTGATGGCTGGATTGGCAATCAACTCGACTGGTTGAGCCATATTTGAACCTTGGATAATTTCCTGGAATATTTTGAAACCGCCTTCGGGTGAAGCATGAAAGATGTCATACCATCGCTTGCCGATGGGATCCGCCATCAATGCGGGATCGCCATCGATCAGCTGTGTAGCAAGTCCGTAGTACTCGGCGTGGTCGGCCACTACCAGGAAATCCAGGGGGCGAAGTAGCTTGGCTCGCAGGCCGCCACTGGAAGTTACTTCCTCCCCACGGGCGAAGCGGTATGCTTCCTCTGGTCCTAGCGTATTACCAACGAAACCGGCATCTGGAGAGTTGCGTGTATGTAGATGGGTGTCACCCCAAAAAATTCGGTCCGGGTGGTGTTGATCTACGAACGGTGAATAGTCGGCTTTCGATTTAACGGCGTTTTCAGGAGTGACCGTAAAGTCTTGCGCAGCAACCAAGTGAGTTACGCATAGACCTATACACAGTCCAAGATTTAACATTAAATTTTGTGATTTCATAAACATGCTCCAATAGATCCTTTTCTGTTTCAATATTTACTAGGGTGTGTACCAAATCGGTGAGGTATAGGCGCGGTCCTGCACCGTCATCTTGGTGCCTCGCGGCATTTCCACATCGAAAAATACGACATCGTAGGCAGTCCATCTCGGCGAGGATATCTCGGTCACCCGCACGTTATAGTAGGCGTCCGCTTTCTCTGGATCAATACCAAAATCCTGTGCTAGAAGACTGGGACAAATAGCCAACCCGGCGAATGCAAAACCTGTCATCAGGTACTTCAAAATTCTATTGGACATTGTTTATTTATTCCCAGTTAATTTCCTTTGTAGACAATGGGCTTAGGTCCAAAACACTGCAGTGCGTTCCAGGGTCCAGATGATGCTGATGCCACCGACTATATAAGCCAACGGCTTTTCAATCCGGCGCAATAAATCCAGCGGTTTTATTGCCTGCAGGAGGCTCGCGTTGGTGGTTTCAGCTATGCCAATATGACTTATAATAGTTGTTATGATCAAGACGGCAGTGATGATCGCGCCGACAAAGATAATCTGGCCAATTTCGACACCGACATTAAAAGCCAGCAGTGCTGCTGGAATTTCTGTCTGGGGCAGGCCAATTTCACTCAACGCGGAGGCGAAGCCAAAGCCATGTAACAAACCGAATGTTCCGGACACGGCGATGGGATAACGCCAGGTCAGGGTGTCGCGACGATCCAGTGCTATCTCACGGGCCAGGAAGACGATAGAAAGGGCGATGACCGCCTCGATTGGCGGTATGGGCAAGCGAACTAAATTCAGCGCGGCCAGGGTCAGGGTGATGGAATGGGCGAAGGTGAAACCGGTGATAGTAATCAGGATGCGGCGCCCGGTGCCGGCGATCAACACCAGGCAGGCAACAAACAACAAATGATCGATGCCCTCCAGGATATGTTCGACTCCGAAAACGGTATAGGTCGACACCACATCAAATCGTGTCAGGGCCTCGCCAACCACGAAAGAAGGGTTGGCCGCTACCAGCCGGGCAACTTGTGTGCTGCCATCCATTCGTTCGATGCGCACCAGCACATCGGTGGAGATAGTCGACAAGCCTTCGATGACGATTTCCGATCCGGCCAGCCCGCCGGCGCGGCTGATGCTGTAGCGCTCGATATAGGCACCGCCGATCATGGATCCGCGGACTGGGGTGATGTTCTGCACATCGCCTGGAAATCGTACATAGAGCCCAAGCCGTAGATCGCCTCGTGCCGGGACTTTCCACAGCACGTCGTAAGATTCGTTAGCAGTCTGGCGTAGCTCGAGGAAGGCGGGCCGATACTCGTCGGCCTGCACGCTGCCAGAGCCTAATAAGCAGCCAGAGCCTAATAAAGAGAGAACCAATAACAGGAACAACTGCCTCATAGTCATGCCCTGTCTAGTTTCCACGGGGAATCGTCGATGCAGCTGGGGGGGAAGACACGTCAGGTTCTGCCACTGTCACGATATAGCGATTCCGCATTGCAGCATAGAACGCCTCGTTGGTTTCTGTGCGCTTGCGCGATGTCCATTCACGAGTCACGGCATTAAGCACATCGGCCAACTGTGGCGGGTAGCCTTCAATGTGACTGCTGACGTAGACCAGGTGCAGTCCGAAGCCTGATTCGAGAGGGCCCTGCCAACTACCAGTGGACAGGGATTGCAGTTGATCGAAGAACTGGCTTCCCAGTGCCCGGCGAATCTCAAGTTCGTTCGCTTGATGAAATCGCGTTTCCAACATCAACAACTGATCACCTAAGCGTGATGGATCGGCAGTTGCAATGGGACGCTCTCCACCGTCTGAGCCGTTCAACTGCTGTAGATCAATCAGGGTTGACTTCGCGTCAGTCATTGCTGACGCACCGCGTTCACTGACATTGAAGTAGATGTGTTCGAAGCTGAAACGGGCCTGCTCCCGGAATAGTTCTAGATTTTCAGTAAGAAAAGTCTGAAGCTCCTCCTCAGTTGGCTCATCCAGGCTGGCGATATCATCGGTCAGAAATTCCAGTTTCTGCTGCAGTCGGCGGCGTATGATAGCGTCGTCGCGATCGAGGCCCATGACCAGTGCCTCTCGATACATAACCTCTTCTCGAATGTAACCCTGCAGCAAGCCATCCTGTTCCTGTTGCGTCGGCAGACGCTGCCAGACTTTCTCGAAACCCAGGATCAGGGCGCCCACCTGGCCTTCGGGGATTACAATTTCTTCGAGTTGCTCCGTGCCTGGGAATACGGCATCCGAGACCCAATGGTAGGTAACAAACATCGCTGCACCGAGCAACAGGAAATATAAAAGAGGTTCCCTGCTTAGGTTTTTAATGATTTGATTCATTGCCAATACCCGATTTCAATCGTAAGTTGTTCACTACGACTCGAATTCTCCCGCTACTGAGTGGTCTATGAATGTATTCGTCTGCTCCCGACTGCATGAATGATACTGCGTGCGCCAATTCATCGTCGCCCACGGCAATTATTGATAAACAGCCATTTTGTTGTTTAATCGATTTGATTAATTTTCTGCTTGCCTCGTGACTAGGTTCGATACTCAAAAACAGGCACTGCAAATCGTCTAAATTGGAGTCAGCCAGTAACTGTTCAAAACAATCGTACTCCTCAAACTTGTACTTACCGAAATCGAGAGCTTCCACGACATACTCACGGAAAGCCACATCCGAATCCACAATAGCGATTGTTATGCTTCTCCTTTGTTCTGTGGGTTTATCAACGGGCATAAATACGGCTGGGGATTAAGAGTGAAGTCCACGAGAACGGATTTGAGTATTTACCTATTGCAATAGGTCGTCGTTCGTCACGAGGTAGATCAAATTATGTATCCAACAAAAAAGATTAGATATACGTGAATATACGCACCGCATTGCGTAGATTGCGTAGATTGCGTAGCTAGGATAACGACGGGGGAATACTGTTTAGTTCTTTTTTTGATTAACCAGGTACATGAGTTGCGCAGCAGAATGGACATCGTATTTTTCGAAAATGTGCTGTCGATGAACTTCTACTGTGCGGGGGCTGATCGCGAGATTCTTACCAATAATCTTATTGGCCAGGCCTTCTAGTAACAAGCCCATCACTTCTTTCTCTCGAGGAGTTAACGCAGCATTATACTGCTTGATATCATGGCCTTGTTGAATTTCTTTCTTATTCCTGGCATCCAGAATCATGGCGGCATTAATGCTGTCCAGCAGATTTTGTTCATGATAGGGTTTCTGAATAAAATCCATCGCACCGGTTTTGAGCGCCTCCACGGCCATGTCGATGTCGCCGTGGCCGGTAATAAAAATCACCGGCAAGTCTATGCCGAGTTCGATCAGGCGCTTCTGC
>JADFOC010000289.1 GCA_022563075.1 Pseudomonadota bacterium | reverse complement strand
CGCGAGCAGTCGATTCATGCGCCGCATGTCGAGGGAGATGACCGAATCGTCGCTGAGCCTCAGGTTCTCGACGCAGCCGACGATGTTCGTCCCCCCGCCGAAGGGGATCAGTTTTACACCGAACTCGACCGCCTTTTGGACGATGTATTCGACCTCGTCATGGCACTGCGGGAACAGCACGACGTCGGGCAGATTTTTGACGATTCCGTTTCGAGCACGGTAGATGTCGGGAAAACTCTTTCCGTAGGCGTGAACGAGTCGGTCGAGATTGACGGTGCTCACTTGGTCGGGATTGAGCCGATCGCGTACCGCCTGCTGGAAGTCCAGATGCAGTTTCGGTTCGGGAAACTCGATCTGCTCGAACCGCACCGGCGGGATCTTCTCGACGCCCTGTACATCGAGTTTGCTGCTGATGAATTTTCTGCGAAATTGACGTATATTGCTGTTGCTGGGCTGCATGTCGATGGTGGCATTCAATTCTCGAATTCGCGTAATATTGGAACGAGCGAGTTCGCTGTAAAGTCCGAGATGGAGCACGCCTCCAGGTACCAGCAGTTCATTCAGGGCGGCCAGGCCTTGGTCCATGTTTTCCAGATGATGGAGCACGCCCACGCATTCGACTACCTGAAAGCGTTCGCGGCGCGCATTAAATATCTTTGCCAACTCCAGAATGTCGGCCTGAAAGAATTGAACATTGTTTATGCTGTAAACCGCTTTAAGGCGTTCTGCGAAGGCAAGACTCTTGCTGTTGATGTCGACAGCAGTAACCTTGGCGTTTTTACAGGATTTAGCAATCTGCAACGGCTGATTACCGGTTCCGCATCCAGCTACCAGTATTTCTAGAGGGGTCTGTGACAAGACGTCCAGGTTGAGATCGCTGTCGTTCAGATGCGGATTGATTTCTCTATAACTCACCGGTTCCTGAAGGTAGGCGAGTCGGGTGTACCTGGGATAGGGGGTTTCTTCATATTGTTGCTGCACCTGCAAAGAGTCCCGGTTAATGGTGCCAAGCGTCACTACTTCAGCCGCTTTCTTCTCGATGTCCAGGGGTTCGAGATAGGTAAGATCAAAGATGGACTGTGAGTACTCCGGAAATTGCTCTGTAGCAATCCCCTGCAATGCCGACTGTGCCTTCGAATCGATAAGACGCATATACATGGACAGCAATAGCAGGATAACGCTGATGTCATCCAAACAACATTCTTCCACAGCGAGCTGGTTGGTCAATTGCTCATTCAATGAATCCACCAGTTGTGTCTCGTCGTGCTGGCAATAGAAGGCGTAGTCTGTCAAATAGCCCTGCAGTGCCAGTGCTTGATATAGAGGCAGGTAGGTCTCATTAATAGCAAGCTCCCTGGAGCCGTTAAGCAAGAGTTGCCGCCGAATGTCGGTGAGAAATTTTTCAATAGCTGGATCACCAAAGTATTCATTGGCCAGGCAATCCATCAGAAAATCATCCTCCGCTATTTGCTGGAGCGTGAACGCTCCCTCAGGTGAGTTGTATTTCATGCGGATAAGGCGCAAACACAACGCTCTAATTTTAGCCCCGTCTACGTGGGACTGTAGGCGATAACGCATGATGTCCTGGCGCAGTCTCGGTAGCGATTCGACCAGGAAGAGGTTGTCGATATTTTCAAGACAGATAAAAATACCTTCGGTTACTGGAGTTGGGTCTTCTCCGGGTAGGAAATTAGACTCAATTCTTTTATATTGGTTGTAAGCCAACTCAAAATTTCCGAACACCAGATTTGACAAGGCCTCATTAAATTCACTCGTATTTTGATTATTGTTGTTTAGTAATTGCTGTAACTGAGTTGCAGTTTGCTGATTCACCAGTTCCGTTGAATTGTCGCGAGCATCGAGTCGATCCATGTGGGGTATCCTCCTGGGTTGCCGCTTTTCTAACAATCTCTAAAAGAGTGCAAGTACCAGGCCAGGCTTGAAGTCGAGCGGTTGCTTTTAATACTTTCTGGGAATAAGAAGTAGATTGCTTATGTGCTTTAGTAGCAGGAAAAAATGAGGAAAGGGAGGTAGAGGTATTATTCTTAACCGATTCTATAACTGATCAAAATCAAATTCCTCTGCCCCCCAGTATTGCCTGCCTTATTTTCAGCAGTTCAGTCTTTCCCAGCCGTCGCATCAGTTCAATATTGCGAAGCGGTATCTGATCAGCGTCCGGGTAATCGGCGATGGCTCGTTCCAGTTGTGCCTCCCGAAGTAGATGCAACATAGGGTGAGGTGATCGATTGGTGTAATTCTCCGCATCGTCGGGCTCGGTGCCATCAAATCGATATTCTGGGTGAAAGCTGGCGATCTGATAGATACCTTCCAAGGCCCTCTGTTTTATGAGCCTGTCAGCCTGATTCAGAAATTGATTGTATTCGCCAAAGTTCTGTAGAACCTTGGGGTGAATCAACAGCGTGGTGGCAATGGATTGATCGGCATCAAGCAGTTCCAACTCTTTCTGCAGTTCAGTCAGTAGTTGCCCCTCTGATTTTGCAGCCGTCACCGTGAAGCGAACGCGGTTGTGGTCGAGCTCTCTCTTGGCAAACGGACAGAGATTCATGCTTACAACAAAGGATTCCACCCACCGCTGCGTTGCTCTCGATATTTTATGCTGTTGCAAGAGGCTATCCTTCGTTTTTGAAAATGTGCGGCCAAACGCGGCTCAGGTGTTTGCGGTTTGCACTACAATGATTCTTTCTCAATAAAGATACCAGCAGGGAAGTCTGTAACCCCGAGCCCAATCCAACACTAATACAAGAGAGCATCATTCCAGTACCAGTTCTGCGGCATATCCCAGGGTGTGTAGTTTGGCCAATATTTCCTCATTCTGACGTTCATCGCGCGTCTCGACTGTCAAATAAAGGTGAGCTTCTTTTACCGCTACGCTCGCAAACATGCGCTGGTGCGATACCTCGAGAATATTTCCACCCAGTTCTCCTATGGTTGCCGAGACTTCGGAAAGACTGCCGGGTAGATCATCAATTTTGATCAAGAATCGTACGATGCGACCTTTGCGTACCAGTTGCCGCATTAGAATCGATGCCAGGATCCGCGAATCAATATTTGCACCTGACAAGATCAAAGCCGTTTTCTGATGCTTGAATGCGGCGCGATTGGTCATCACCGCAGCCAATGCCACAGCACCTGCACCCTCAGTTATAGTTTTCTCGATAGTTATATACAGGTCGATAGCCGCTTCTATGGCCTCTTCACCGACAACAAGGACATCGTCAACCAGGCGGCGAATTATTTCCATAGTCAGTGAGCCCGGTTGTTTCACGGCGATCCCCTCGGCAACTGTGGTGCCGGCTTTGGCTGACGACTTGCTGCCATGCAGAGCGTCGTAGACGCTGGCATAGCCAGCAACCTCTACACCAATGATTTTAATTTTGGGTTGAATAGCCTTTGCCGCCGTTGCTATCCCCGCAATAAGCCCACCGCCACCTATTGGTACAATTATCGTCTCGAGATCAGGCACGGCTGCCAGCATTTCCAGCGCCACCGTCCCTTGCCCTGCTATGATCTGTTCATCATTGTAGGGGTGGATAAACACCAGGTTATCTTTTGCGGCGATCTCTTGCGCGCAGCTCTCGGCCTGCTCCAAGGTATCTCCTTGCAAGATGACTTTTGCTGAAAAGTTCCGGGTGTCTTCAATTTTTACGTTGGGTGTATTTTTCGGCATGACGATGGTCGCGGGAATTTTTAGGCGCTGGGCATGATAGGCTATCGCTTTCGCGTGGTTGCCGGCCGACATGGCAATCACGCCTGAGGCTCTCTGGTTTTTCTGCAGCTGGAGCAGTTTGTTGAGGGCGCCGCGGTCCTTGAATGAGGCAGTAAATTGCAAATTCTCAAACTTGAGAAAAAGATTCATTTGCAAAATATCGGACAATGTACTCGATTTTTCAAATCGCGTGTTAATAATCGCCGAACCGATTCGTTGTGCGGCGGATTCGATATCTTGGAGAGTTATGGTCATGGGACTGGAATATAATCCGCGTAGTTGGTAAACGCACAATAAATGGAATAGATCCATTCATCGATGAAGGGATCTCTGGTAACCAAATGTGTATTATTGCAGTATAACCGGGACACATTCAGGGAAATAACATGCAGCGTCAAGTAATAACTGAAGAAGAACTAAGAACCACCATATACACTGAATTCTTAAAGCATGGGCTCAGAATTCTTACTATTCGTGGCGGTCTGCAGAAGCATAGTAGCAGTGGTGATCGCTGCAATTGGTGCATAAACTGGGATGAAAATATCGAAAAGCCCACCGATCAAGAACAATCTC
>JADFOC010000288.1 GCA_022563075.1 Pseudomonadota bacterium | reverse complement strand
GTCCGCGTTGGCTTGGCTGACCGGCTTGCCACCGTCGAGGAAGAAATCGGCCGCAAGGTCTACGCCCTCGCCCACCACGGATTTTTCAGTTTCCCATTTCTGGGACCCATGCTCGAACGGGCGGGAGCCGTAGTTGGAAATCCCGACAAC
This sequence comes from Pseudomonadota bacterium, assembly GCA_022563075.1. Taxonomy (GTDB): domain Bacteria; phylum Pseudomonadota; class Gammaproteobacteria; order Pseudomonadales; family Pseudohongiellaceae; genus UBA9145. The sequence goes on along the minus strand of JADFOC010000288.1, from coordinate 4,154 downwards.
GCCCACCGGTTGCTGCAAGAGGATCAAAGCCTGGTCCTGGTGTTTCCCGAGGGCGAGAAGGGTCCGGTCAAGCCACCGTCAGAGCGATATCGACTTCAGCGATTCGGCCGTGGGGGCTTCGTCGAAACGGCGATGCGCGCAGGAGTTCCAATCGTGCCCATTGTCTTGATGGGCGCTGAAGTTGCGACTCCGGTTCTGGCACAATTCCAGTTGGCGGGAAACCGCTTTCCCCTCACTCTCAACAGCCTGATGTTCGGCCCGATTCTCGGGGCCTTCCTGCCCTTCCCGGTGAAGATTCGCGGACGAGTTCTGCCTGCGATGCAATGGGACGAACAACCCAACCTCGAGAGCTACCCCCGCAGCCTCGTCATGGATCGCGCCGAAAACATTCGAGAACGCATGCAAGGAGCTCTCGACGTACTCGTGTACAACCGCCAGAACCTCTGGACCGGATGATGGAGTAGCGAGTCATGAAGAACGTCATGATCGAGGGAATGTCGACTCCCTTAGCGAACCAGCTAGCCGAGTCGCTCTCCCATCGCCCAGAGATCTCGCGCCTGGTCGGCGTCGAGTCGGAGATGAGCTCGAACTGGTCCAGGGAGATCGAGTTGATCTCAGTCGAACCCGACCACCGGCGGCAGCTCGGTGGCACCCGCATCCTGCATGGCGTCGATAATGCGGCCCATATCCCGCGCTGCATTGGCACCACCGTTGCCGGTATCTATGAGTAGCGTCTCGCCAGTGGAGGCGACGAACAAAGTGGCGCCGCCACCTTCGACATCAATCAGATACAGCGTGAAATTGTTCTGCGCTATTACGCTGTTTGAATGGATTACCAGTAGACCGAGCAACAACAAGCACGGGATAGGCGCGGTGAATGAGTGGGACTTATTCTTTGGCATGTTATCGCCCTCTGATACTCGTAAGCCCAGAGTAAGACTTTCAATGCCAGATTAATATAGCTGACTGCCGAATCGAATACTGCTTTCCGATCCAATTTGTCATCGCGTTGCCTATTTCTGCAATGGACGCAGTAAGGAGAGACTATTCTGTTGGTTCTCTCTGCCTTGCCAGGGTGCTTGGTCGGTTAAAGATTCGGGTCGCGGCCTATGGCGCAACAATGCTCCCTTCGCCGACCACCACCGCAGGTCCACCCACACGTATTTCATTTTCTTTTCCTGGTTGATTGATTAGCTCGACGTTGAGCACGCTCTTGCGTGTGGTCAGCGTGCCGCGATCGATGGGTAAATGCTCTAAATCGGTGCAGCCAGGAACGAGTAAAGATAATGCAGAGAATAGGAAGGGCTGGCAAAGGGGCTAATGGATTTGTTGTCCCGTTGTCTGCATCCGGTAATGGAAGTCCAAACCAAATGGCCCCGGTATTTAACCGGGGCCGAGGCAAGAGCTCTTATTGGTTGCACCGTAGTTGCCTAGGGCGCGAGGTGTTAACGCACCTCTAACGAGTGTCCCCTCAACAAAGGAGACGATTTTATGGTACCAGAAACCGACCGGTCTGCAAGTCAATTTGAATTAAATCGGCCTCAGGTAATTTTGCGAGATACATTCCAATTAATTAGCGGGTGTCGCGGCCTAATTTAGTCTAAAACGGCGAGCACTAAGCACGATTCGCTATCTTATTAACCGAACGGTTGAAGTAGGAATCGCTATTGATTCCACATCACGACCAAAGAAGTTGCTCCACCAGTGCTCCTTCTTGTGTTGGAAGGCCAGATGTAAATAATATCGTCTCACCAATTTCTCGGCGAGTTGTGGGTTGTCTCTCGCCAGGTCAAAAACTATTTTCTCGTATTCTTCACGATGGCGCTGCAAGTCTGTCAGCAACGAGACTTCGGATGCTCTGTGCACATTTAGAGAGAGTTCGCCAGTGAGTGAGTCTAATGGAGATGGGGCCGCTGGGCCTACGGGTATCAATAAGGCGTAAGAGTCTTCGTACATATTTAGCGTGAGTTCGCCGAGTGCCAATAGAGCAGACTCCTCCATATAAGCATATTGGCGAGCCATAATCACAAATGCGGGTTGGCAAATATATTCACGAATACGGGTTCTCGTGTGTCTTCGAAAGCTACACTTGGTCAAGTAATACTCATCGTCAATGAGAGCATTCATTTGTTCAGTTATATCAATATCGAGGTGTCGAAGTTCCCGGCGTATGGTATAGGCGGATTTATCACCGATCACCAGGATTTCTTCAATTGGTATTTCAATCGACTCTTGATCGGAGTCTGAAATTTGCGCGACAGCAGGCATATAGTGGAACAACAAGCCAATCACAATGAATCCAATGGATTTTTTTAACTTTGTGCTTGCGTTAACGGCATTCACGATTAATTTCCAGCCAATATTGGGTTCACTTCTCGACTGCAAGCTGAGGATAATCCTTCTGCAGCTGCCTCACCAATCTAAAAGTGGTTAAGTAGTAGTATTCCGGGTCATATCTGCGGCGCAGGTTACCAAGGCCTCTGAAGGTGGTAATCACTTCATCGCTGTCACCTGAAATTCCCCAACGCCTGTTTCCATCAAAGCCTTGCATCGGATCGATCGCGATGCCGCCGACGACGCCCGCCGTCACCACGGAGATCTTCGCCAGGCGAGTCTTTTGTTGTATTAACCTTTGATCGGCACCCTGCATTTGCGCAACCAATTCCACTCTCTTCTTCTGCAATTGAAATGCACTAATGAAGTGCTCGGACCGGAATCTGCGAATCACACCGCAACTAAAATCTCTCTGGTCATAGTCCTCAATTCTCAGATTCAGAGTGTAACAAGTATGTGTCTGGGGGGCGCCGAGCCGAATATTAATCAGTTCGTTATAAGCGGCGAACAACAACTCTACTTCGTTTTCATCGGCGTAAATTCTTTGGTATAGAAACTCGGCCCAATCACCTAGCTCATCGGCTAGTTGATATTCCGCTTCCTCGAGATACCATTTCATCAGGTCCAATATGATTGGGATTTGATTGGCACTGTATAAGCCCTGATTGACACGTAAATTCAGTAACAAGCGGTTATAAACCTGTCTGGCTGCTTCCTTGTTACCGAGATCTTGTCTGACTTGTGCCAGTTCCAGTAAGGATTCGGACAATTGAATATCCCAGGGTCCGTTGCTCTCGAGTTGGTTGAGAGCTTCTTCCAATGCCGCTTCTTTGTGTAACAGCACACTTACGCGAGTCTCATTATTACTGGTAACGAGTGGGCCTGCAGTAGCGATGATGTTTCCGCTCTCGGAGGCTGATATGGCAGGAACAGGCGTTTGCGCCGTTGCAATAACCGGGTAGCAGAGGAATGTGGCGGATATGAGCATGCATTTGATTGTGGGGCTCATGCTTTGCTTGCTCCTGAAAACCACTGTCGGATGCTTTGACAGGATTTTGATCGCTCAGGCTACCCGCTATACCCCGACCTGTCAAAGATGCGCATCGCCACAATGAAAGCATTAACGTCAATACATTCAAAATCCCTCCAACAACAACATCTTTCGCAAAACTACCAGGGGGTTTTCGGTGGTGTTATCTGCCTGCAATTTCTTAGGTTCTTTCAATTAATGGGTCAATACCAGGCAACGGGTAGCTGGATGATCTAATCACGACCGAAAAGATTGCCCCACCAGGAAGCTTTCCGCTTTTTCTGTTCCTCATTCAGATAGTAAAGTTCCATGATGGCTTCAGCCAAATCGGGATTTTCTGCGGCCAGCTTATCGATCATGTTTTTATACTCGTCGTACATCGGGGCTAACTGAACCCTCAGATCTCTGCCGTTGAGCGCGGCCGATTTTAATGCGTCGAAATACAGATACGACTGCCCGCCTCCCGCCAACTCTTCGTCGCCTGCTTCCAGCAGTGCTTGTTGAGTAGCTTCCCGGCGAGCTTCAGTTAGGAAAGCCGGCTCGCAGATATGTTCTTTGATGAAACTGCCTGCGTTATCCCGCAATCGACATTCTGTCTTGAATTCTTCGATCTGAATCAGGTCATTCAGCATGCCGTAAATTTGATATTCTGAATCTCGAATTTCGAAACGAAGGGCGCGAGCCGTTTTTTGGCCAATTATCAGTATCTCTTCGATCGTGGGCTGTGGCAGAGGTATTAGTTCCTGCGCACTGTCCTCTGCTGCCACTGCATTCTCCACTGCCAATAATA
>JADFOC010000287.1 GCA_022563075.1 Pseudomonadota bacterium | reverse complement strand
GGTCAGCTTGGCGCCCGGTTCGACCAGAAACAGGTATGCCAGCCGGTAGTTCTTGCCTCTTAGGTGTCTCTTCTTGACCTGCTTGAAGTCCCGGATGCCGCCTCGATTCATGATTTGAACCTGCTCGGGATAGTATTGAATCTCGACCACCTCGATGCCATCGACGTCGGCGATCACATATTGACCCACGACCGGATAGAAGCGACCGCTCTCGTCGTGGAGAAAGTAGTCCTTCACGGATTTCCCAGAGTGCCCTCAGAACCTTTAATGCGATCTCCGTATCCTTAAGTTTTAGGAATGTAGATAAGCAGTTTCGCTTAGAGGTGCCATTTATCTTGTACTCATCGCTGTAGATATCGACGCCAAATTCATCCTCGAAAAACTCACCCATAGTTCTGTCAGAGAAATCCAAAACGTAGCCAAATCCCCGTGGATAGGAGACTGCTTGTTCAATCGTATTAGTATCTATCCTAGTAAGTGATGCCATATTTCGCACGACTCATAAATTAGCTGCATAACATTTGTATAGGGAGCCGGGTCCCTTTGTAATATCGTGGGATTCTAGTTTATGCGGTAGTTGCTTGAATTGGAACAGGTTATTCGCAAGCTGCCAATTTTGGTTGAATAGATACCGAGCAGGGTCGGTTTGCTTGTTGGCTAGGGTCGATTGTAAGCGACCCATCTGCGTAACTGATTGAAATACCAGTAAACTATTTCCTAGCAACTTACAAAGCGACCCAGTTGGGAAAATAAAGCGAGCCACTCGGTGGTTTTGCCGCGATCTAGCTGGCGAATCGTCAGTTCAGATACTCCCGACTAAACGATATGTCCAACCCATCTGCCAGCTAACATGACGCCGGCCCAGAGAAATAATGAGAGGCTGCCGATTATTTTAAGTTGCATGGGGGTAGTAGTCGCGGTGTCCCATCGTTGGATGTCTTGGTATACCCGAAAATGAAAATAGGCCATGTTGATGCCCGCCAGTAGTAACAGCAACGCCTTCCACTGAAACGCGGGATTGAGGACGTGAGATGCGGCTCTGGTGATGAACATGCCGAAGCCGGTAACGGTGGCAATGACGAACGCTCCCCATGACCACGGCACCAGTTCTTTGGAGAGGGTGGTGATGGAGTACTTGGTGGCTGCTACTCCGAGCAAGCGCAGGTCTACCATCAGGATGGAGCCGACGACGAAGGTGGCGGTGATGACGTGAATCGATTCGAGGAAGGGAAACCAGGCGGTGCCGCCGATCGCCCAGGAGATGGGCCAGTTTTCGACGTCGAGCCAAAAAGGTGCGTGCAGTATTTCCATTTTAATTACTCAATACCCCAGCCGTTCACGATGTTGTCAAGCCGGATAATAGATGTACTCCGCATAGGCAATCCAGCGACCCGCCATTGCCACCATGATCCAAAGCCCCAACGACAGCAACGCGATGCCGCGCGCGGTCCACAATCGTTGTGCATTCAATTCCCAATAATCCTGCTGCCACTTGTTCATCGCATAAAACAACAGGGTTAATAAGATCGCCGGAATCAGGAAGCTCACTTTCCAGCCGAACACCGGATTGTTGAAATAGCGGTTCGGTCTGGCGAACAGAAAGAACGCGCCGGATACAAAATTGGAAGCTAATGCCCACCACAGCCAGGGCATTAAACGCCGGGTCATTTCTGAAATTTTCTGGCTGGGTACCGCCAGGCCGAGGATGCGAAGATCCAGCATCACCACAGACCCCATGACAACGGCTATGCCGAGTATATGCACCGTCTGAATGATGGGAGGAAAACCGGGGATGTTTCGCAGTGCCCATAACGCACCGTCTTGCAGAAAACTTCCTGCAATCAACCCGCCTATACTGGTAAAAAATTCCGGCAAAACTCGGCCTGTTTTATTGCTACTAGTGTTTATTCTCTAGATGTATTTATCCGTGACAGCGCCTTCCGAAGCCGAAGTCACCATGGCCGCATATTTAGCCAACACACCACGGGTATAACGTGGTGCCGGTTTTTCCCATTTGCTTAGGCGCTGGGCAATTTCTTCATCGCTGAGTTCCAGTTTGACTTCGTTAGTCTCCGCATCGATAGAAATCTTATCGCCGGTTTCAACAATAGCTATAGGCCCGCCTTCGATTGCTTCCGGGGTCACGTGTCCCACTACAAATCCGTGACTGCCTCCTGAAAACCTGCCATCGGTTATGAGGGCTACGTCATTGCCCAGTCCTGCCCCCATGATCGCGGCGGTGGGGCTTAACATCTCACGCATGCCCGGCGCTCCCTTGGGTCCTTCATAGCGAATGACCAGTACGTCGCCCTTCACCACGGTACCGTCCAGCACGCCTTTGAGGCACTCTTCTTCGGATTCAAATACACGCGCATTACCGGAAAAGGCCAGGCCTTCTTTGCCGGTAATCTTTGCCACGGCACCAGCCGGTGCCAGGTTGCCTCTTAAGATCACCAGGTGGCTGTCTGGTTTAATGGGGTTGTCCAGTGGCCGAATGATATCCTGACCTTCTGGATAAGGCGCCACGTCTGCCAGATTTTCTGCCAGTGTCTTGCTGGTAACAGTCATGCAACCACCGTCCAGCATCCCGGCCTCCAGCATCATTTTCATCAGCGGCTGAATACCACCAATCTTAATCAGCTCGGACATCAGGTATTTGCCACTGGGTTTAAGATCCGCCAGCATCGGTATTTGCCGGCCGATGCGGGTGAAGTCGTCCAGTTCCAGCTCGACACCAATGGTATGCGCCATCGCCAGCAGATGCAGCACCGCATTGGTGGAGCCTCCCAGGGCGATAACCACCTTGATCGCGTTCTCGAAGGCGGCGTGGGTCATGATGTCGGAAGGCTTAATGTCGCGCTCGATCAACGTCATGATGGCGGCCCCGGCATGCAAGCAGTCGTCGGTCTTTTCCTGGGAGATCGCATCCTGTGCCGAGCTGTTGGGCAGACTCATGCCGATGGCCTCGATGGCAGACGCCATGGTGTTGGCGGTATACATGCCACCGCAGGAACCGGGTCCGGGAATGGCGGTGTCTTCGATCTGCTTGAGTTCGATATCCGAGACGGTGCCGGCGGCATGCCCACCCACCGCCTCGAACACGGAGATGATATTGGTGTGATTGGGGCCGGGCTGAATCGTCCCACCATAGATGAAGAGTGACGGGCGATTGAGTCGCGCCATGCCCATTAGCAGGCCGGGCATGTTCTTGTCGCAGCCGCCGATGGCGATGATGGCATCATGGCCCATACAACCGGAGACGGTTTCAAGTTCATCGGCGATGACTTCGCGGGAGACGAGGGAGTATTTCATCCCCTCGGTGCCCATGGAGATGCCATCGGAAATGGTCATGCAACTATAGATGATGCCCTTGCCACCGGCCGCGTCGGTGCTTCGGTTGACGTCCTCGGCCAATTTGTTGATGTGCATATTGCAGGGAGTGACCATGCTCCAGGTGGAGGCGATGCCGATCTGGGGCTTGTTGAAGTCTTCATCTTTGAAGCCCACCGCACGCAACATGGCTCGACTCGGCGCCTGGGCAACGCCATCAACCATGATCTTAGAATATTTTCGTAAGTCCTTGTTGGTCATCTCTTTTCCCATCGCATGTTAAGAAAGTGGATGAAGTGTCCACCGGGTCTTCTGCCGCTCACCACCCTCTGGGGTGTGCGTAACCGCGGGCTAATATACACCAGCCGTGCGTCCTTCGCATTACTCTTAGGCCGGCCAGGCAACGGCGCTACGGTGTGCCCCCTTTGGCGAAGTCAAACCGGTGACCAGCTCGGACAGGTGGTGCCATCGATGCCACCGGGCCGGTGCTTTCCGGCGACTACCTGAGCATCAATGCTGGCTATGCCCGGTTCGCTCAATTAGCCGGCAATGCCATGATCGTGTTGAAACTGCCCTGGGATCAGGCAATAACGCGCGAAACTAATAAAATGATGAGGTCCGAAAACGGCCAGTCTTAAGGCTGAACAAAGAGTAGACTAGCTGCCATTATTTATCACTTAGTGTGACAACAGGAACGGCAGTGTTACTCAACCCCGATGTTTATGAAGACGCCCGCCTGAGTCGAGACGCTCGCTTCGACGGGCGTTTCTTTGTGGGCGTGTTAACCACCGGCATCTACTGCCGGCCGGTGTGTCCGGTAAGGGTGCCGAAGAAAGAGAACGTGCAACTCTACCAGTCAGCCGCCGCTGCCGCTGCCGCCGGCTTCCGACCCTGCCTGCGTTGCCGGCCAGAGTCCTCGCCCGGCACGCCCGCCTGGAGCGGTTCGTCCTGGAAGGTCTCCCGTGCCCTGCAGTTAATCGACC
>JADFOC010000286.1 GCA_022563075.1 Pseudomonadota bacterium | reverse complement strand
CCACTGTGCTTCCGTGGGTAGACGCAAATTTTCTCCGGTGCTGTCGCTCAGCCACTGTGTATAAGCTGTCGCATCATGCCAGCTTATTTTCATGATAGGCCGACTACCACGTCCCCAACCACAGGCGCCAGGAAGCTTTCTTTCCGTTGCTTTGGCAAAACGATCATATTGTTCAAAAGTGACAACATAGCGACCCAGGGTATAATCAGACAGTTCAACTTCACTAACAGGTTCCCCAGTGTCATCGACCCGGATAAATGTGCCTCCAGGTACACTGATCATTTCCGCGGCAAGAGAACCATCCGCCAGCGGATACTTCAAGATGGTTGGATATTTCCTAGAATGTTCCATTTTAGCTTGGCGAACAGGTCAGGTTACGGCGGCAGGATATTCTCACCATGATGGTATAAAGCTATCACTTTTAACCGAATTGTGCAGTGCGGGCGTAAATTGATTGGCTATTGTGCCCAAAGACCTTATTTTTGATGCTGGCGATACTGCAGATTTAATTAAACCTGCTATCTAAATAATTATTGTGAGTTAATTTAACAGTCAGAATGAAAACTCTATTAGCCCGGAATCAGAGGAATTTCTCTTATGGAGAATGAGCAAGGAAATTTTGAAAGTCGTGAGATCATCACCATGTTTCCGACATTCGTCTGGCAAACAATGATCAAGAAAGAAATTTACCAAACACTGAATAAGGACATTGTCGATAAGCTCAAGCTGCTGAGGCCGTCAATGCCTGAAATTGATCACCATAGCAGCTGGCAATCAGATAGCGATTTACATAAATTGGCGGAGTTTCAACTGCTGATCGCATTAGTCAAGGAAGCGGCGAAAGGCGTTTTCGCGTTTTTGAAGCTTAGCTATGAAGGTTTTGAATTAACTGGCTGTTGGGCCAACATGAATATCGCGGGAAGCACCCATAAAATACATAGCCATCCAAATAATTTTCTCAGTGGTGTCTATTATGTGCAAACGGATGAGGGTGCAGACACCATTAACTTCCACGATCCACGAATTCAAACCGGAATTATTCGACCTCCGGTGACTGAACTAAGTGCCGAAAATACCGATCAAGTGGTGGTACACGTCAAGGATGGTATGTTTCTTCTCTTTCCTTCCTGGCTTCAACATTCGGTAAGTGCTAACCAGAGTTCCCAGGAGCGAATAAGCGTCAGCTTCAACCTCATGTTTTCTCCCTATGTTGAAACCATGAGTAAACCTCTATGGTAGCAGGGACCGCCAGGCTACTTTATGGCGCTGTCAAAGTATTATCCGATGCGCGCGCAGAGGCTGAGTCGTCATTGGCATGGCAGAAGATTTAATAGCGTCAGAGTAAAAATATCAATTGCGTGGAGCTTAAAGCACAATAGATTTTACCCTAACCCGAATTCATATTGAAAAACCGTTGACCAATCTTACCTATCCCCACTACTTACAAAGAAGCGGCTGGAACGCGCTGCTCCCGACTCGCCAGAGCAAGCCTCCTTTATCGCTCGACATCAAAGTAGATGTGGCCATTATTGGTGCCGGGTATACCGGCATCGCAGCGGCGAAACGTTGGCGTGAACTCGCGCCCGATGATGAAATCGCCATTATCGATGCCAGCGAACTGGGCGAAGGAACTCCGGGCCGTAATTCCGGATTCCTCTTAGAAATCGCGCTGGCGAATGACGCCAATCCAGAGCAAATACGGCGCATGAGAGAATGTAATCGACTCATCGGCCAGACCATGAACAAGATTGTTCGTGAAGTAGAAATCTCCGGCATCGATTGCGCGCTCGAACGCACCGGTACTTATCGCGCTGCCGCTGGCAACGCAGGCCGCAAATCGCTTCTCCAATACCGATCGTTTCTGCAAGCGGTCGGCTTGCCATTTGAGAACCTCGATCGCCAGGCTATGCAACAGCGCCTGGGAACCAGCTTTTATCGGCAAGGACTTTACTCTCCCCATTGTTATCTGGCACAGCCGGCGGCGCTAATCAAAGCGCTGGCGCAACAGTTGCCGAGGGACATTCAGTGTTATGAAAACACGCCAGCTACCCAATTGCGCAAAGCAGGCAATGCCTGGCTAATCGAAACGCCCGCGGCAACCATCGAGGCACAAACAGTGGTTTTGGCCAACAATGCGTTCTCGAAGACGCTGGGTATCGGAAAATCTCAGCTGGTGGCCGTGTACACCTACGCAGCTATTACCAAGCCTCTGGATGAGGCAATGCTGGCATCGTTGGGGTCTGATAAGAGCTGGGGCGTACTGCCTGCACACAGATTGGGCAGCACCTTAAGAAAGACGCAAGATGGCAGGTTGATGGTCAGATCGTTTTACGGTTATGAGAAAGAAACCCAGACGGTAGCAGTCACCAGTGAACTCAGAAAAAACTTACTCAGACGATTTCCACAGCTTGAGGACACTCCATTCGACAGAGTATGGGGCGGTGCCATTGGATTTACCATGAACGGTGGCACCCTATGGGGTGAAGTGAAGCCTGGTCTGTTTGTATCTGCCGGTTGTAATGGTGGAGGGGTGGTAAAAGGCACCTTGTTTGGTGAGCTATTGGCCGATTTAGCGAATGGTCAAGAGGTACCAGATGTCCCTAAATTATTTGGCAAGGCAAACTGGATACCGCCCGAACCTTGGCGCGCGATCGGTTTTCATTTGCTTGCCGCTGTGGAAAGATTTCGTGGGCGAGCGGAAATTTGAGAACCAGGTCACCCAATGGCTGAAAGAATAATCATCATCGGCGCTGGTGTCATCGGCGCTGCCTCCGCGTTGGCGTTACAACAAGACGATCATGATATCTTGCTGGTTGATCGAGAGGCACCTTGCGCGGGTGCATCATTTGGCAATGCCGGTGTGATAGTGAATGATTCCTGTGCGCCCACTGCCATGCCGGGGATTTTATTTGATGTGATACGCATGATCGGGCAACCACTTCCACCGGTCTCAATACGGCCTGCCTATTTTCATAAAATTTTACCCTGGCTCATTCGTTTTATCTGGCAGAGTCGTACTGCGGCTGTAACTAACAACGCGATCCATTTATATGCCTTGTCAAAGCATGCAGTAAAGAGTTGGCGTCAGCTAATTGACAAGTCGAAACTCTCTTCCGTGTTAGAAGAAACTGGCTGGCTTAAAGTCTATGAATTGCAAAAAACGTTTAACGCCACCAGTAAAGCCAGAGTTCTTATGGATGCGATCGGGACGCAATACCAAGTACTAACGGGCGAGCAGATTCGTGATCTTGAGCCCAACTTAGCCCCGATATTCAATGTGGGTTTATACCAGGAAGATTGTCTCAGGATTGTTAATCCCCATCGCCTGGTTGCAGGCATGGTAGATCTGTTTGTCAGTCGCGGTGGTGAGTATCGGCAATTTTCGGTAGAGATGATAAAAGTAGCCAATGAAACAGTCAGCCTCAGTGGACCAGGCGGTGTTCTAGTTGCAAATAGGGTGCTGATCGCAGCAGGCGCCTGGTCGCGTACGCTCGCCAGGCTCTGTGGCGACAATGTGCCGCTGGATACAGAGCGTGGCTATCATCTGATGTTGCCAGAATCGACGCGCAGTTTACTGAACGGACCCGTGGTGAATGGAGAATCTTCCTTTGTACTCTCTCCCATGGAGATGGGGATTCGAATTAGCGGTCAAATTGAATTTGCCGGTCTCACCGCAACCCCAAACTACGCGCGGATGCGCAGCCTGTTGCCTGCCGCGAAACGCATGTTGCCTGATCTCGACACCCATGAAGAATCGGTGTGGATGGGGTGTCGCCCTTCATTACCGGACTCGTTGCCGGTGCTTGGCTTTGCCAGTAACACCCACCAGGTGTTGTATGCATTCGGGCACCAGCACCTTGGTATGACATTGGGGGCAATCACCGGGCTGGTTATCGCAGACCTGGTGGCGGGTAGAAAACCGGTGATGGATGTTTCCCCATATCGCCCGAACCGATTTTGATACAAGTTAACCAGTTGGTTTACACTGCGGTAAACTCTACATAATGGACATTAAGAGTTACGCAAATCGATCGTAACAAATAGTTGTTAAGAAGAAGAAAAATATGGAAGATTACGGCGTTCTATCAATTGTTCCGCCTCTGTTAACTATTGCTGTCGCGCTCTACAGCAAGAATGTCCTGCTCGCCCTGGTCTGCGGGATCATGAGCGGTTCTCTGATACTTACCGGTTTCAATCCGTTTGCGGCCACGTTGAATGCCATCGAAAACCAGGTACTGAAAGAGGTTACCAGCGGTACGCAAGTTCAAGTCATTCTAGTTATTCTCATTATCGGTGGGTTCGTTAAACTGCTTGA
>JADFOC010000285.1:3824-4325 GCA_022563075.1 Pseudomonadota bacterium | reverse complement strand
CCACCTGCCTCTGTATCAAGCACTGTGTAAACATCCCCTTTTTAGGTGCACCCTAAATTAGAGTTTCCCAGCAATTCATGATGCCAAGTTCTATCCTTCCGAGTGTTGCGGAGGGATAACTGTTATCCGTTCTTCTGCTTTGAAATCTACCGAATAAATTAAGATCGTGACATTGTCCTGATTTGGTTTACGCGCCTGGGTCACCGCATCCATGATACTGGCTACTATCTTTTCGTTGCCATCTTCATAGTTATTCGAAATTATTTCTGCGATCTTTTCATCCGCCAGGGTCATGATTCCATCACTGGCAAACACCAACACATCGCCCCCCTGTAATGCAACCGGATCTAACGAGGCATCAATCAAACTCATTTTGTCGCCCATTACTGCCGAGCGCAATGCGTTTCTCTTGGGATCCCTGGCGGCTTCCTCCTCGGTCAGTATGCCCTGAGCAACCATGTCTGCCAACACCGGAGCCATGGAATGATCATCATTGATACG
>JADFOC010000285.1:0-3814 GCA_022563075.1 Pseudomonadota bacterium | reverse complement strand
ACCTAATCCACCCTAGCCCGAACTTAGAAATAACAGCAGCCAACAACGTCGAACCCATCCCTTCCAACTCGGTATCTTTTTCGGCAGCTTCGGCTACTCCGGTGTTAGATCGTTGCAGTGACGACTGTAATCGAGTCGCTACGGATCCTTCACTGAGTTGGTAGGTATCTATAAAGTATTCGGTGACGATTTGACTGGCTTTGGCCCCGGCCACGTGACCACCCATCCCGTCTGCTACTAATATTAGCGTGTGTTCACTATCGCTGGGAGATCTGCGCCCATCGAGAATCCCAAACTCATCTTCCTGATAAGCTCGCTGGCCTTTTGATTGCAATGCCGCAAAGCGATCACTAGGTCCGCTCATTCGAATCGCCGCCTATTATTTCTCCCGATTCTGGATCACGATGAACTGGACCCTCGGGCAAGTCATCTTTGGAGGATGCAGCCACGCCTTTTCCTTTCCCACCCTTTTTGGAACCACCCGAACCGGCGGTATCATCTATCATCGCTACCAACTGTTGAACAGAAGTGTAATATTCACCAAAGCTCAAATTATCGCCTGGATTTACAAAAGCCTGTTTGATTGCAGTCTGCTCATTACCCTGCATCGTGTAGGCACCGCCACTGCTGCCACAGTCGGTGAGATAGTACTTGCCACTTGCGGTGATAGCCAACTCGGCGTGAACCCGCGATACACTTGGATCGCTTAATTGGAGATCTGAATCGGCGCTACGTCCGATGGAATAAGCGGTGATTTTTGCCATGAATATAGCTACGCTGTATTTTGGAGAGGGAGAGGATAAACGCACTGCCTACTGTTGTCTACACAGCATCCAGAATCTACAGATTGTACACTTCTACGCGCGTTGAATTGCACAAAACCCTGCAAAATTAAGAGAAGAAAACACCCTCTACACTCCAAGTTAGTAGAGACGGCGGCAGTCGAAATTACTTTCCTCCAAACAACAGTAATTCCGTAGCAGCTTCCGCCCAGGCTGCAACCCACTCTGCGTCAACCGAATAGTTTGTCCGGCGTTTACGTATGAGCAGTAATCAAAATGAACTATCAGACAAGCATCACCTGGAGCTTCCCCGCATGTTTCGAATTTGTATTCCCTTTGGTATCGGGCTGTTGTTTAGCAATCTGGCCTTTGCCCAGGCTCCGGCAGGACCTGCAGCACCCATAGAACCACTTAAGCCGGTACCAGAACCTGCCGAGAACCCAATAACCGAACCCAAGCGCGTGTTGGGCAAAATCCTATTCTGGGAAGAGCAACTATCCAGTGACAACACGGTTGCTTGTGGCACTTGCCATAAACCAGCTACCGGCGGCGCCGACCACAGACTGGCAATCAATCCTGGATTCGATGGTCTGTTTGGCAGCGACGATGACATCATTGGTTCGCCCGGAATTCGCAATCTGGATGTCAACGGTCTACCAGTTGAAGATCCCTTGTTTGGCCATTTTGCTCAAGTCACCGGACGCGCATCGCAATCCTTTCTCACCGCGATGTATGCGGATAGCAACTTCTGGGACGGCAGAGCCACTGACACCTTCGTCGATCCGCTCGATCCGAACCATATCATCATTCAATCCGGTGGTGCCCTGGAAAGTCAGGCAGTGGGGCCAATTGTCAGTTCAGTCGAAATGGCGAAACAGTCCCGCAGTTGGGCCGAAGTTACCGAGAAACTCGCATTGGTTATGCCCTTGTCTCTGGCCAGCAATATACCTCCCGATATGAGTGATGCCCTGATCGCTAACCCTGGCTATCCGCAATTGTTTAGCCAAGCCTTCGGCGACAGCGCCATAACCCCGGCACGTATCGCGATGGCTATCGCCACTTACGAACGCACTCTGCTCCCCGATCAAACCCCTTGGGATTTATATATGGCAGGCGATACCAGCGCCATGACTGCCAATCAAATACAGGGTTGGGAGTCATTCTCAGAACAAACGGTGTGTGATAACTGCCATGTGCCTCCACAATTTACCGACAACAAATCGTACAACATCGGGCTAAGGCCAGCACTGGAGGACATCGGTCTGCAGGCAGTTACTGGACTGAACTCTGACTTCGGTCGTTTCAAGACGCCCTCTCTGAGAAACGTGGGTTTGCGCAAGGCGCTAAACCATGTTGGCTGGGTAACAGATGTTCAGGATTCAGTTGACTTCTATAACGCCGAATCTAACGACACGCAACACACTCAGTTTACTGAAAATCAAACAGACATACCGACTAACAACCCGGCTATCGTCCGTGAATACAAAGAGCTTTCTTTCTTCGGCCCCAGTCCGTCGATGCAAGCCATCGTTGTGGATTTTATGGAGAATGCATTGACCGATCCACGTGTCGCAGCCGAAACCTTTCCATTTGATCGCCCGACATTAGCTAGCGAAATGGCCCCTCGCCCGCTCAAACTAATGAGCTTTAATGTGCAAGAACTCGGTTGGACCGGCGTTCGAGCCGATACCGTGAGCGAAGTCATTATGCGCGAGAGTGCTGATATTGTTGGCTTGCAAGAAGCTCTGCAGACACAAAAGAATGATCTACAGAGCCGGTTACAGGAAAACTATGATTTCTACAATTTTCAAACTGATAACAGCCATCCCATACTTATTAAGAAAGGAATATTCAATGTAATTGCAAGTGAGTCCATCGATGCTCCTATCGTCTGTGTTATTGAACGATACATTAATTATCTGGTGTTACAGCAGATTACAACCGGCCATTTATTTATCGTACACAATTCGCAATTCTGCCCCGCGCAAGCAACGTTCGCTGCAGGCGAGCTCAGTGCACAGGAGAGAAATCAGAATCACGCCGCAGTGCTTGCTCAGACCATGGAGAACAACTTGGCGCTGTATGATGCACCGGTGCTTGCCATCGGCGACCTGAACGCCGACATAAATAGCAACAGCATGCAATTTTTGCTCAACGGGAGTTCGTTATCCAATGGCACAACTACTTCTCTCATATTAGATGACACCTGGTCACTTGCTAACCCATCGGTCAGCAAGACTGCAGCAACTGATTGGATACTGACCAGTAGCGGTATTACGGTGCAGAAAGCGGCTGTGATTGATAACGCACTTACCTCACAGGCATCAGATCATTTCCCAGTTACTGCAACTATAGTGGTCGAAGGTCAGAACTCCCGTGGCGATATTGCCGGCCTGACTACCGGGTCAGATCCTACGCAGAGCACTTTCAGGGGCTCGGTGAGTGACAGTGATGGCAATACCACTACCGAATCGTTCTCGAGTTCCGATATTCTTTCCATCAATGCGAGCATCTATGTTGATCCTGCTGACATAGGCAAGGTCGCCAGTATCTACACCCTGGTTGCTTATGCAGGCAGTTACTATATGAAAAACTCCAATGGAGACTACCTGCCCTGGGATGGTTCACTCGACACGCTGCTTGCAAGCCAATCCGGCAAGATACTGACTAAGATCGAATCTCTTTCTGTGGCATCCGGACTAATCGGAGCAACAGGAAGTTTTCAAGTATTTATCGCCTATAGCACCGATGCCGGTGTATTTCACTATAACCAATTGCCGATCAGCTTCTCAGTTACACAGTAGGAATTCTCCCGCTCAGCAACGAAAATTAGTATACTAGCTCGCAGTTCAGTCTTTCATTTCTGGAGATCAAGTGAGCGTTGTTTCGCTGCAAAAACAACCTGGACAGGTAGCAGATCAGTCGAGCGAAAGAAAATGGTTTCGATTCGTCACGGCTGCCAGTCTGTTTGATGGACACGATGCGGCTATCAATATAATGCGCCGCATCTTGCAGGCCAGCGGCGCCGAAGT
>JADFOC010000007.1 GCA_022563075.1 Pseudomonadota bacterium | reverse complement strand
CCGAATTATTCACCACTATCAATCAACGCTTGGGCCTCATGCAGGCGGTTGCCCTTTATAAAGCACAAAACTAAATTGCGGTAGTGGACATCGCTCGGGAACAGATAGTTATCGCTGACGCGAAACTCTCTGCCGCGAAGTTAGGTCTGGATCCCGATTCGATTGAGGATTTTTTCGCCGCCCAAATTGCCGTGGCAAAGGCGATTCAATATCGATACCGCGCCGATTGGCTAGCCACAGCCCCGGTCGATGAGGCCGTCAACCTGGAGTCAGAAATACGGCCAGCATTAACGCATTTAGGTGGTAAAATAATAACACTACTTGCTGCTACCATTCGAAGCCAGGGAAACTTCAGTGAGCGGCAGCGCGAACACTTTTATGCTGCCATCAGTCAGGGCCACGTTTCAGTTCAAGACAGGCAGCTGCTATTCGATGCATTGCTAAACGTTCGAGCCGATTGAACCACAATTCATCCTATCTCAGAAAAAATCAGAAAATCCCGCATCGTCATGCTATTGAAGCTATCGCTGCAGCCAATACTATCGCACCACCTCAGCATTGATCTACCCGGATTCTCTAAAGGAAAGCGGCCATTGCCGGTCATCCATGCAACTTTACGACTCATGCATAAATCCTCGCCGATGGTGAGTCTATTAAAAAGCTGCCAAGGAATGTTGAAGAAACCAGCACAGACGTGCACTATATCAAGCTTGAGGGTTCCGATTCAGCACTACCGAGGGCAGCCCTGGCAGTTTAGCACCGTACTACGCGCTGAAGTAGTGGCTCAAAAAAAGTATTAGCCCTAAGCCATAATATAACCGAGGTTTCATAACAAGGGTAAATAATATGCCTCTCGATATTACAATCACGCTTAGCGATGAAGATCTCGATAGCTTTCAGGAAGCCATAGACAAGGGCAAGCTAACGGTAGCAGACGCAGAGAGCGCAACCCAGATAGAAGAAGCGGCCGCCGAAAAGATCGAAGCAGCAAGAGAACATGAACTACCTCCGTTCATTTCAGATCGATTGTTCAAGCTGCAGATTTTACTGAACATGATTAGAGATGAGGAGTGGCGACTCACCGAAGAAGAATGTAATAGTATTCGAGGCGCATTGGTTTACTTCGTCGACCCCGATGATGTAATTCCCGATCATATTCCTGGCATTGGGTTATTGGATGACGCGATCTATGCCGAAATCGTGATTCGGGAACTCACGGTTGAAATAAAAATGTACCAGGAATTCTGTCAATTCCGTATCGCCGAGGAAAACCGTAGACGCAATCTAGGCCTGGACCCTCATGTGGGTCGAGAAGATTGGATAGCCGACAAACGTGCGGTGTTACATTCTCGCATGCGGGAGCGGCGCAGACTAAGAACTGGCGGTCGCGGTTGGCGCTTGCGGCTGCTATAGGATTGTCACTTGCCTCGAGAATCTTGTTGAAAATCCGGTTAATCATTGCCGCCCTGGTACTGATCCTTTGCTCCGGCAAGGCGATGACCCAGCAGCATCAATCGCTGGTGCCAATCGATAAATCGATACGTCAGGCCTTCCAACTCATCACCGACGATGAACGTGTGCAGCTCGCGCTACAACAGATAGAGGCTCGCGAACCGGAGGCGATTCAGGAACAAATCAGACTCACCGAAATTCCAGCGCCACCCTTTATGGAAGCCAGACGCGCCGCCTATTACCTGGAGCGAATGCGGGAGATCGGGCTAAGCGATGCCTCGATAGATGCCGAAGGAAATGTAACCGGCGTACGCAAAGGAACTGGCAATGGCCCGACTCTGTTGATTGCTGCCCATTTAGACACTGTATTTCCAGAAGCAGTGGATACCACAGTCGAATTACGCGATGGCCGATTCTATGCGCCGGGTATTGGCGATGATGCTCGCGGACTCACCGCCTTGCTTTCGGTAATAGAAGTACTCAATGAAAGTGGCATCGAAACCGTGGGCGATATCATGTTTGCCGGCAATGTGGGCGAGGAAGGTCGAGGCGATCTCAGAGGCATCAAGGCAATTTTTCGTGATCATCCGGAAATCGATGGCTTCGTTTCCATCGACGGCGTGCGACTGCGGCGTATAACCAGCGGCGGTACCGGCAGTCGTCGATTCGAATTCCAATTCAGTGGACCAGGCGGCCATTCATTTGGTGCGTTCGGACTGCCAAGTGCGATACATGCCATGGGCCGCGCTATTGCCAAGATCGCAGAAATTGAGACCCCCGCTCTCCCGAAGACCACCTTTACTATCGGCACGGTAGCTGGCGGCACGTCGGTAAATTCCATTGCCGCCGATGCGGTATTTACCTTGGATATGCGCTCTAACGATCCTGCAGCACTAATAAAACTGGAAACACAGGCCAAGGCATTGGCAGCCGTCGCCGAAGAAAATGCGCGCTGGGATAATGGCGAGATTAGCGTTGAGTTCAAGCTGATCGGTGATCGACCGGCAGGTCGAACGGCCACCGAGAGCCCTATCGTGCAGATAGCGGCGTTGGCATTCGATGAAATCGGCATCGAGCTGCGAGAATTGGGCATCTCCAGCACCGATTCCAATGTACCGATGTCACTGAATATCCCTGCCATCACCATAGCCGGCGGTGGTAATGGGGGTGGATCTCACTCTCCAGGTGAATGGTATTCTCCGGAAAATTCACACTTCGGCCCACAATTGGCCTTACTGATTACACTAGCTCTGGTAGGCATCGAAGCAGTTAGCCCAGCCCTGCTTGAAAAAAGAAATCGCTGAATCGGAAATTATTACCTTCAGGAATCACCGATGAACCTCAAACCTATCCTCTTCGCCGCAACCGCCAAACCCGACGCCAGTCGCAAGTTTTACCAGGAATCATTGGGCCTGCGATTTATTTCCGATCAGCCCTTCGCCATCGTGTTTGATGTCAATGGGGTTGGCTTGAGAGTGCAGCAAGTCGAACAGGTCGCTGCGGTGCCTTACACTTCTTTGGGATTCGCAGTGGAAGACTTACCACAAGCCGTCTCTGAACTCTCAGCTAAGGGTGTTGTATTTGAGAAGTACCCTTTTCTTGAACAGGACGACCAAGGAATATGGTCGACTGCCGATGGTGCCAAGGTTGCGTGGTGCAAGGATCCTGACGGTAACACCGTTTCGTTCTCGCAGAATCCAAAATAAAGTCGAGGCCTATCTCGATTGGCGCTTAGTCATCCAACGTACTCTGTAAGCGCTCGGCGGCGGCAAGATAGTCCTGCATGAACTCGTACACGATGGTTTTCACCGACTGGCTGCTTTTCATCAATCCAACCCCCTGCCCTACCCAGGACGTCGCCAGCTGACGTGCGCCTGCGTGACCCCCTTCGGCCAGTTTAGTCACTCTCGCTAAGGGAATCTCGGTTACCTGAGATTGCAGCGGCATGGGCAGTGGTTTCGGGGCGGTATCCATTTCCCAGGCATCGGTCCAGGGAGAGCGCAGTTGCCTGGAATGCTTGCCAGTACGAGATTTCGAGCGAACCGTTTCTCGTGAAGAAGCTTGCAACATTTTTTCCTTGAGTACCGGCGATGTATCAGACTCGGCGGAGGTTAACCAGACCGAGCCAGTCCAGGCACCGGCAGCGCCCATCGCCATACACGCCGCCATCTGTCTACCTGTAACGATACCGCCGGCGGCCAAAACTGGTATACCTGACTCCTCTAAGGCGCTGCAAACCTCGGGCAGTAGAACCATCGTTGGTACATCTCCGCAATGTCCACCGGCCTCGGTACCTGACGCGACTACGATATCGACACCCGCCTGTGCTTGTTTGATGGCGTGCTCCTGTGTCCCAATTAAGGCAGCCGTGACGACACCGTGCTGCCTGCCCATTTCAATCATGTATGGCGGTGGCACACCCAGAGCATTGGCAATCAACTTGATCGGATGAGAAAATACCACATCGATAATATTGCCGGCTCGATCTTGGGTAAGAAATGAATTTCGTTTATATTGTTGCGAATAAACATCGGTGGCATCGATTCCGTGCTTTTCCAAGATGTCTGCCGCAAACTTGAAATGACCTTGCGGGATTCTTTCTCGGATTTTTTCCACATCGGCATTTTCTTCAGTTACCGCCATGCTGGTTGGCGCAATGAGATCGACGCCGTAGGGCATATTGCCGATATGTTCATCGATCCAGCTCAACTCGATTTCCAGTTCCTCCGCACTGTAGCGTGCTGCCCCTAACACACCTAGCCCACCGGCCTTCGAGACTTCAATCACTACATCGCGGCAGTGACTGAAGGCAACAAGTGGAAAATCGATTCCCAACATCTCACACAAAGGAGAATTCATGCACCCACCAAAGAGAATATATGCAATGCAAGATTATAGCTTATTGCAGTGTTGCAGTATTTTGTAATTGAGAAGAGGAGACGAAGCCCCACTCCGCCGATTTACTCACTCGCTCAAGAATTTCAAAAATGGAATGTAAAAATTCTACCGATACGCCAATGGTAATGCCTGCCCCCTTCACCGGATAGAAGCTTAAAGCGTGCGACCCTGGTCCGTTTGCATTTGCTTTAAAATTGACTTTACCAACCAGGAGGCCTGCTTCTCCCAGCGGATAGCTTTCCCCGGGTTTGAATTTGCTGTCGAATTTTAGTTGCCCCGCGGTGGCTTGCTGTTCAAATTCGGCTTGTATGACCGCCTCCGCGCTACTCGCGCGGGGCGCAGAGCTTGCCCGTGTAATTTCTCCTTCAGCTGCAGTTAGCGTGTCCTCGCTCACTGCATTTCTGAGGCGATAGGCACTGGATTTGGTTTTGAGATCGGTGATTATGGAATGGGTTAGTCGGCGCGTCAGCCAAAGTCTAAATTCCTCTTCATCGGTGTTGGTTATGCGCAAGAGTATACGGTCTTCATGCGGATCGTAGCGCGCATCAAACTGGGCGAGGCTGGTCATGAATTACTCAGGCTCTCGCCGACCACCAAAACTGAGCGGATATTGCTGATAGAATCGGTAGAATTCTTTCAGGCTAAAATTACTCAATACTTGCAGGCTGTAGCCACGGCGCCGATTGCGAAATTCATCATAGTCTTTGTAGCGCAGTGCGTGCAGACAGTGTTTGCACACCACGAAACCATGGGCCACCATGCTGACCTCTCCGCTTGGTCGTATTTTCACCAGCTGATATTCATCATCGAGCCTGGTGGTAACCAACAATTCCTGACCAGGCTGCTCGCTTGTTATTTCCTCGAGTTGAGCACACATGGCAACATGGTAGGTGGGATATTGCCGACGGCTTCGATACCAGTTTTCATCAGGATTGTAAACCAGCACTCGACTATTCTTAAGTGCGAGTGTCTTGTCAGGCAGAACTCTTAACTCGGCAGGTTTTAACAATACCCCAAGCTTCTCCAACTCCGACCGTTCGATGCCGGTAAGATGAATCGATGGATCGAATAGCTCAAAGTAGCCAAGCTGCTTGGCACCCATTTTTTCCCGCAAGTCATTGAACGCTTCGAACTTGGTAAAATCCAGTAATTCCATCTCAGTGATCTACCTGATTTCTTGCAGTATCGTCAAAAGTCGAGTCTCGGCGTCGGTCACCACCACAAACTCCACGCGGCGGGAGAGATCAGCATCCTCCGCACCATCATCTCCGATGATCAATTGTGATGAAGAAAGTCCATTGGCAGTGAGGCGCTGCCTCAGCCACTGCTTTTCGTGAGCGACACTGTCCAGTCCCAGGATATAGCCCAAGGTCGTTCGGGTTCTTTCCTGCGACAATGCCATGTTGAGCAGATACGCATCATCACTGTCTCTGGCCAGTGACCAGGAACTGGAAGTATGGCCTTCTATTCTTACTTCCAGAATTTCGTCGCGGTATTTTTCGGAGCTAAGGATTACCAGGTAACGCGGGAAAAAATCGGCGAGAATAACGCCGAACTCTGGTTTTAGATTCGACTCCCCTTCCTCAAACAGAAGTTCGGTGTTGGTGAATCTGATTTTGAGATCTTCCCCAAGTTCCGCTCCCCATAATGCCAGATCGTCGCCGAACTCCGTCTGCAAATCACGGTATAGCTCTTCGCGAAGATCTTCGTAAAGGACCACCACCCTTTCGATCTCCTGATTCTTTCTTTCGACGATGACCAGGTACATGGTGGAGATGAGCAGGAACAACATCATCAAGCCGCTCATCAAGTCACTAACGGCTATCCAGTGTTCTTCGGCTTCCAGTTCGAATTCGTCACTTAGCATGTGCAGGTTTTACTTGACGGTTTGTGTCTGTTGTCCAGATTGATGTTCAGCCAGGCTTAAGAGTTCGCGTAGTCTGTCGGTGAGAGGCGTATAGTCATTGACAAACTTTTCAGACAAGGCAGTTAACTGATAGCCAAATGTCCGCAAAGCCTGGGTTAATTCCTTCTCCATAGATTGGTCCAGCAGTTGCATGTGGGCGTTGGTCTTGTTAGTCATTGCCTCCACATGTTCTGCCAGACCGCTGTGTGCCTGATTCACAGATGCGGCCAAGCTCTGAGTTACCTGTTCCACGGTAACAGAGATATCGCTGGCTGCCTTACTGAGAATCTGGGTCAGGCTCTCGTTATTCTGTTCGATACTCGCGGTGAGTTTGACGGTTAACTCAGTGACATAATCACTCAGCGCCGGCAAGCCTTCCGAAGCCTGACCTACCAGGCACGACAGACCAGAAATGTAACCCTCCATATTGCTGGTTTGCTGTTCCAGTCCGCCTAATAATTCACCGAGTGAAGCGGCAACCCGATTAAACTCTTTTGAATGGGCGATCATTTTCTCGTAGGACTGGCTCGCATGATCGATGACTTCGATACTGGTCTGCTGCGCCTTCATCATGGCATCCAACTGACCGGAATAAGATTGTTGCCACTGCAACAGATGCCCAAGAGCTTCGTTGAATTTCTTGAAATTTTCACCATATTGCACTTCGATGCGACTATTGAATTCAGTCATTACCGTGGCCAATGCGATTGTCAATGCGTCCGTATTGGCATTGACCATATGCTCCTGATAGCTGCGACTTGATTCCAACAATGCTTGAGCATTGGCTTTACTCTCACTTCGAAGCTGATCCAGATTATCGTTTAAATTACCGATGGCGTTGTTTAGATCAGTGACTGTGGCCACGTTTTGCTCTGAATTTGACTCCTTCCTAATAGATTTAAACGTGTCGCGAATCCGAATACTCAAGGCGCCAAGTATCCCTACTATAGAAGACCACACTGCAACACCCAGCCCCTCGATTATTGCCGGAACACTGGCTTCGATATTGTTGCTATCGAAGTGCATTAATCCAAGTGCAATCCCTAGAAATGTTCCGAAGATACCAAGACTAGTGAGAATCGAAGGTGCACTTCGCACAGTCTGTTTTGAATAACTGGGACCATGAAAATAACCAATCAGCAAGAGCATGGAAATAACCAGGGTCCAGGTAATTGTGGTCAAATCGCTCAAAACATCCATCTAGGGACCCTCAATAGTCCGGTACTTACCACCGCTAAAAAACCCGCATGAGAGCGGGTTTATAACACAGTTTGGTGACCATATTCGACCTCATTCTATGTTATTGAGCCGCTCTCTCCTGAGCTCTATGGCCAGACAAGATGCCAGAGAGGCCGTAATTTCCTTCGTGGCAAGCATACTCGAATATGGGGTCAGGACTACTACTATAGTTGATGATCGCAGTCCAGGGGGAAATCCAGGTGCTCTCATCTTCGATGGTAAATTGATAGCGCAAATTATCTCGAGCCGTGCGGGTAAGCCGCTCGATGAAATACCTGTTTCCTCCCGATCCTTTCAGTTCGCTGGCCTCAGAAAAGTTTTTGGTTTCGATAACCAGGGTCTCACCATCCCAATAACCACGGGAATCGCCGTGCCACAATCTGATCTTTTCGTCGATATGAGGTTTAGGCACCAGTGGGATTACCCGCACGTCATGGATCATCTCCTGAATGATAGCCACGTGCTCCTTGCTCTGCACGATTTGATAGTAACTGTTGTAACCCGCCAACAAATAAGGCATCCCGTAGGTAATGCAGCGTTCTTGCAGGGGTCGATCGGTCCATGAATCGGCAGGATGGGCTTCCACATGTTCGATGCGAGCGTCGATTTTTGCTTGCGCCACGTCGGTGTAGGCTGGCAGTTTACCGTCCAAAGGATAGACTATCAGGGAGGTTCTGTTTTCTAGATTTCTGTCAGACATCCAGGTCTGATCGTAGTTACCAGTACTTGGATCATAAGACTCGACTTCGCCGCTCACCAGTGCCGCAAAAAACCCATCACCAAACTGCGCGTCTCCCCCACCGGAAATAATCTTTGCTACGCCCGCCTGCAGGCGGGCGTATTCTTCTTCGGTGAGGGTTTCACGGTTCTCGAACCCCTCTGCTCTCTCCAGAGGAGTAATGCTATTGTTGGCCCACACTCCCTGAAAGTCTGGATGGCCATCTGCCGTGTA
Organism: Pseudomonadota bacterium; assembly: GCA_022563075.1. GTDB lineage: Bacteria > Pseudomonadota > Gammaproteobacteria > Pseudomonadales > Pseudohongiellaceae > UBA9145. The sequence goes on along the minus strand of JADFOC010000007.1, from coordinate 7,582 downwards.
GGTAAGTCGCCAATCTTCGGCCTGGGCAAATACAAGGCTCGAACAGGAAATGCCTAACAAAACCAATAAGGTGCCAGGTAGATTATTTAACAACTTCCTATTCACTGTCTGCGCCTTTACGTAAGTGGCCGTAAATTAATTCTTCGGTAAACTCTACGCATTTGAATTCCAACAACTGCATATTTTCGTCCAGACGCCGGTACAGTGGAAACTTCACCGTCCATGGCCTGGTGTAGGTATTGGGATCTTCCATGGTAGCCTCATACATCAAGGTATTGGGGCCGAGATGGGTATAGCGTTCGGTCACCCGTAGCGCATCGGAATGATGATTGCCGGCATGATCAAACCAGGTATCTGGAACTTGATCGGTCACATCGATAACCAGGGTATCTCCCTCGAAGTGCCCTCTGGCGTGACCCATCCAGCTAAAGATCGGTGCCTCAAAATCAGGCTGGTTCATGTAAACGATGCGGCTGGCACTGGCAAATTCATAGGCCACAACCACGTGTTCGGGAGATTGTATTATCTGAAAAGGAAACGGCATGTAATTAGCACGGGGAACACCGGGCATATAACATTTGACCACTGGATCGAGCGCCAACCAATCGGCTTGGTTGGCCTGCTGTTGCTGCCGCCCGGCAGCCGTATAGGGAATCTCACCGCCCTCCACGATACCCAGCCCCGCCGGGATCGCACCAATAGCACCCAACTCAACCACCGGTCCAAAATCCGCTGCATGCGGCTCGATATTCCAGTTGGCGCTGGTAATAGCCTGCCAGATGCCATTGAAATCGGCGTTACCATCGGCGGTGCGTGGAATGCCATCGCCTGCCGCCGCCTGTAGATTGCTCGCGAGAAAAAGCATTAGCAGCAGCATGCTTGAAACGGGATGAAACAGCTTTTGTCGGATGGTTGCCATACGTGTCTCCGTCATTGTTATTTTTCGCTGCCTGTATCTTACTATATCTTCACCCTATGGCTATGGCATTTTGCCTGCCGCTTAGCGGATTTAATGTTGACATGAATACTCCCTCGCCCCAATATCGCTAGGATATAGAGCAAGCTGGAGTTTGGAGTACATTCATGAAATTCACTCGACGTCAGGTTATTCAGGCAACGGCAGGGTTCGCCACCGGTGCCGGCTGGATCGGTCCCCTGCTGGCCCAGACTCCTTTGAATATGACCACCATTCCCTCTTCAGGCCAGCAGATTCCCAGCATCGGTATCGGTTGCCGTAATTATCGGGGGCCAGCCGATTCTCAAGAGATGTCGGTATTTAGGGATACCTTTGCCACCTTTCATCGGCTCGGCGGCAAGGTGGTGGACACCTCCCCGAATTACGGGAACTCGGAGACGGTAATAGGCGGTATCATGCGCGAACTTGGTATTCGCGATGATTTGTGGCTGGCAACCAAGGTAGACCGTACAGATCGAGCGAGCGGTATCACCAGAATGGAACGCTCTTTCGAGTTACTCGGTGGTGATAGTTTCGAATTAATGCAGGTGCATAATTTACGTGGCGCCGATGTTCAATTGGAGACCATGCGATCCTGGAAGGAACAGGGGCGCTTTCGCTACATCGGTGTGACCACATCCAGTGACCGCCAATATGACGCGTTGGCGGAAGTTTTGGAACGGCATCGCTTGGATTTTATCCAGATTGATTATTCCCTGGGGAATCGCAACGCGGCCGAACGCTTGCTGCCGATGGCGCTGGACCGAGGCATTGCGGTGCTGGTCAATCTGCCTTTTGGCCGCGGCAGGCTGTTCCGGGCAGTTGGCGACAGGCCATTACCAGATTGGGCAGCCGATATCGATGCCAGCTCTTGGGCACAGGTATTCCTGAAATATATCATGTCGCATGCCAGCGGCGCGATCCCTATTCCCGGCACGACCAAACCGCACCATGCAGAGGATAACGTTGCTGCAGCGCGAGGTCGGCTACCCGATGCCAACCTGCGACGGGAGATGGAGCGCTTCATCGATCCACTGCTGAGTTAACTGAAGTTATCGATTATCCACCTGCTTATTAAACCTCCTTCGAAAATTGCTTTTCGTTTAAATCCAAACCAGGAAAAAATCTTTGGAAACACTCGCCAGATTGGAAGAAACTGGGCTCAGCATTTGGATGCGTGAATCTGGTGCTGCATTCTTTACTTCCCTTACCCTGCACTCCCTCGGTATGGCATTTGTGGTGGGCATCAATATTGCCATTGGCTTAATCTTGATTGGCGCCATACCGAATAAAGCATTGACGAATGTATCGGCGGCAGCCCTGAGCCGCTTCTATCCAATACAATGGTATTGTGCGGCTGTTATTTTATTTTCCGGAATTGCCTTGCTGCTAGCTTATCCTGCCAAGGCACTCACCAATCCGGTTTTTTATGTTAAGTTCGCCGCCCTGGTAACTGCCTTGCTTATCAGCCGCTACTTTCAGAAAACATTGTCCAGCGGTGTTTCAATCCTCGAACCAAATCGACACTTAAAGAGCCTCGCCTACTTATCACTTGTACTATGGGTAGTGACCATAACCGCGGGTCGATTTCTTGCTTACACAAACAGCGTGTTGTTGGCATCACGCTTCTACTAAAGCCGAGCAATGATTGAATCACTGTTAAGTTTCTCTCAGGCAAGCGGTATCTACGCGTTCATGAATTCAACCTGGGGTTGGCCGATAGCGGAATCTATCCATTTTCTGGGCCTGTGCCTGCTAATCGGCACGGTAGGCGTCTTCGATCTGAGGATGCTGGGCGTGGCGAAGGGAATTGCCTATGTTGATTTGCACGCACTGGTGCCATTCGGAGTGAGTGGTTATTTCCTCAATGTTATTACCGGCATCATGTTTGTGACTACCGCTCCAGACCAATATCTGTATAACCCCGCATTTCAAACCAAGCTGTGCTTCATGTTGTTCGCCGGGGTCAATATGCTGGTGTTCTACTCGACTACCTCGGAAGCAGTCAAAGGCACGGGTGCGACGATGAGTGTACCGGTACGAGCTCAGATAATCGGTGCCATCTCCTTGCTTTGCTGGTGCGGTGTTATTGTGGGCGGTCGTTTGATCACCTACTTCAGGCCACCCTACCATTGGTGCTTCTGGTGTTAGGGGTCAAGGTTGAGGGTTGTTCCTAAGTACCGGACGAAATACCGGCCCCACCAGCTCATGGGATTTCTCGGCCAAACGACTCACATCGTGAAATTTATACACATCGCCACGGTCTAGTTGGGTAGGTGCAGAGTCAATCCCACTTACTGCATCGAATCTTAAGTGGCGTACCAATTACTAGCGCCTGCTGAAGGGGTCGAGCTCCCAAAAAATTTCGGCCCCTTCAGATTTTCTTGCTTGACCAGTCTGAATTCATTGAATTTAGCCGCTTACTGATTTACCCTCTCTGCGCTTTTTCTGGCCTTCAGCAGGTCGATCGGGGTAGTTTTCTATGCAACTTCGCGCCGAATTCAGTCTTCGCAGTTTCCACATTCGGGTGAATTGGCTGGTTGCACTGTGTGTGATCATTACCGTCGCCGCCTTTGCCCGCCTCGGTGTCTGGCAGTTGCAGCGGGCGGCGGAGAAGGTCGAAGTCCAACAAGCACTCGAAGTGGAATTGAGAGACCACGCCGGTGCCATCGAAGACATTCCGGCGGGTCATCTGCATCGAGCAAATCCCGAGCTACAGAATAGGCATGTCACGCTACGGGGCGAATTTGTCAACGACCGCACGATTCTATTACTGGCTGAATTCTTCGAAGGACTGATTGGCTATGGCGTGGTAACGCCGTTTCGGCTCAGCAGTAACGATCAGTTAGTGCTCATTAGCCGTGGCTGGACCAGCGGGATCTTGCCACCTGATACACCCCCATACTTGCGACCGGTTTCAGGTCGGGTGGAAATTAGCGCACAAATCTTTGTGCCGGCCGCAAATGCACGGATCATCTCCAGTCAGATCGATGCCACAGTTTGGCCGCTGCGCATGCGTAGCCTGGAAATCGATGTAATAGCAGAAATCCTCGGTGAACCGTTGTTTCCTTTCGAGGTGCGGCTGACTGCTGACCAACCAGGCGCCCTGGTTCGTCACTGGCCAGCGGTATATGCTGACGTAAATCAGAATTTATCCTATGCAGTTCAATGGTTTAGCTTTTCCCTCATCGTGCTACTAATCAGTGTGCTGGCCAGCAGTAATCTCTGGGCGCTACTGCGAGGCCCAAAACGCGGATCCACCTGATTGCGGTGAATTCTCACTGAAATCCGCGGTTTTCAAATTTCAGTTATCAATTATCAAAATTCTGCCGAAATATTCCACTAACGCACCGATTTCAACGACCAGAATCACCGAGCAGCCGTTCAAAACAAACTTGAAAAATGCTATGGTTCGCCTGTTTTATCGGATCAGTAAAATCTCAACAGATCGAAGCAAAGTAAGCAACTAGGAGTAGTGAGCATGCGCATCATTTCCGCAAAAACCGTGATCAGCAGCGCCGCACTGGCGGCCGCGTTGGTGGTACCGGGTATAGCCATCGCCCAGTCCAGTGAAGTAACTTTCCATAAGGACATCGTGCCGATTCTGCAGCGAAGTTGTCAATCCTGTCACCGCGTCGGTGGTGTGGGGCCAATGCCACTGGTGACTTACGCAGAAGTCGCCCCCTTTGCCGGGCTTATCGAGTACAAGACTGGCTTGCGGGATCGCGCCGGCACTATGCCTCCCTGGTACGTGGAGAAAGATATCGGTATCCAGGAATATAAAGACGATCCTTCGCTAAGCGATGCCGAGATTGCTGCGATTTCCACCTGGGCTCGAAGTGGTACACCCGAGGGTGATCCAGCCGATGCCCCGGAGGCCCTGGTATTCGACGACAGTTTAAAATGGGGCGCAGGTGAACCTGACCTCATCGTTAAAATGAATCCGATAACCAAACTGGCGGGTACGCCTGACTGGTGGGGTGAGATCGATTACATCCCCACGGGCCTGGAAGAAGACCGCTACGTGAAGTCGGTTGAGGTCGTGGAAGTAAACGATGTCGATTATCAGGCTGGGACTGGTCGCGAAACAGTGGGTGGTCGCTACATTTTCCATCACATGATTTGGGGAACGTCGCAACTCGATGAAAACGGCGAACGCGCTGATGGCGGATTTGCATTTCCCTGGCCGGTACACGAAGTCGGTCGTAATGCGGATATTTTCGATGAAGATGCGGGGCGTTTGCTGAAAGCAGGCTCCGCGATTGTTTCAGACTCGGTGCATCTGCACTCCAATGGCAAAGACACCACCGGACATCTGGAAATTGGCTTTCGATTTCATCCGGTAGGATACAAGCCTAAGTACACGGCTGCCTTTATTGGTCTTGGCAATGGCGTAGATATCTCTATCCAGAGTAATTCGGACGATCAGGAATTACACGCCTACACAGTATTGAACCAGCACACCAAGATCATTACCTTCGAACCACACCTGCATGCTCCGGGTCAGCGCATGTGTCTGGAAGCAATCTGGGGCTACACCGTTGAAACCCTTTCCTGTGTTGGCTATGACCACAACTGGGTGCGTGGCTATCCTTATGCAAACAATTCGGCTCCATTGCTGCCCAAGGGCACCATTCTGCATATCATTGGTTATATGAATAATACCGATACTAACCCCAACATACCTGATCCACGTAACTGGCAGGGTTCGGGTAACCGTTCGGTGGCCAACATGTTCATCGATCTGGGTATCCGGGTAACGATGAACGATGAGCAATTCTTCGAAGCCATGGAACAACGGCGCGAGGCGCTGAACCTGGGACCAAACGACCACGTCATTGGTTGTCCGCTGTGTCTGGCACCGTTAGTGGCGCCGATTGTTGACGACGAAGAAGACGCTGAAGCCGGCGACGAAGTTGCCTCCAACGATTAGGAATTAAGATGACATACAGAGCTTTTAGATTAAGTGGTAGCGCTGCGGTCCGCACTCTGCTGCTTGCAGCAATTTTACCTCTCGCCCCTACATTACTAGCGGATACTTATCAGACCGGCCAGCATGTCGAGCCTGCCTATGAAGGTTGGCATCCCAATGCGGACGGAACCTTCAGTTTCATGTTTGGTTACATGAATGAAAACTGGATGGAACAACCTGATGCAGACATCGGTGAGGACAACTTTTTCTCACCCGGCGAGGCAGATCGAGGTCAACCTACTCACTTCCTGCCGCGGCGCAATCGCTTTAACTTCGAGGTCACTGTACCTTCGGACTGGGGCGATCGCGAACTGGTGTGGACTCTGATTGTAAATGGGGTCGAACGGAAAGCTTACGCCACCCTGAAGGACGATTACCTGGTGGATAACATGGTGATCGCCTCCGAGACCGGCTCTCTGGGCCCTGGCACCAGTAGCCCGGAATCCAGGTCTAACGTTCCTCCTGTCGTGACGGTGCTGGGGGACAACATTCGCTATGCCCGCGTGGGTGAGTCCATCAGGCTGGTGGCACATGTCGCCGACGATGGTTTACCTGAGCGCAGAAGAGAATCCACTAACACCTCGCAACAGTTGCGAGGACGCATGATGCGCCCGCCGAGCAGGCTTACTGTGGGCAAAGTCAATGGTCTGTTTCTATCCTGGAACGTGTACCGCGGTGCAGGAAAAGTCACCTTCGACCCACCACTGCCCAAACCCTGGGAAGATACCCGCGCCTCGGCTAATTCTCCCTGGGGGCCGTTATGGTTGCCACCACCGATCCCAGAAGATGGTAATTATGAAGTCACCGCCACGTTTGATGAACCTGGCACCTATATTTTATGGACCCGTGCCGACGATGGCGGCCTGTTTCACGACGGCTACATTACCGTTAACGTGGAAGAATAAAACCTACCCAAAAAACTAAGATCGAAGTGTAAGGGAAAAAGGGGCAGATAATCTGCCCCTTTTGGTTTTTAGTTCAGTACGGAATACATCAGTACCCTCTTTATCGGCACAGTGGTTCACGCTCACTTTTCGGTGGACAGCCTATTAACTTACTCGTATCTTAATCGGAGTCGATGCGTTGCGGTGACGCATTGCGCCGCGACTGGACAAGTTGATATCGCTGGAGAAAATTGTGGCAATAACCCTGCAGGAAAATAAAAACTGGCTAGCCAGCATGCTGATAATCATTGTCACTTGCGGCATGCAAACAGCCAATGCTCAGCAAACCTACAGTAGAGGCGCGGCCATAGAACCTGGCTACGAGGGTTGGCGCAAGAATGAAGATGGCAGTTTTAGTTTTATGTTTGGCTACATGAATGAAAATTGGAAGGAACAGCCTGACATTCCAGTGGGGGACAATAATTTTTTCAGCCCCGGCGATGCTGACCGCGGTCAACCGACGCACTTTCTGCCACGACGCAACCGTTTTACCTTCGAGGTGGTAGTGCCTGCTGATTGGGGTGAAAGGGAATTAGTCTGGAGCGTGACCCACAACGGCGAAACCAACCGCGCCTATGCTACCTTGGTCCCAGACTACACCGTCGACAACATGGTTATCGCCTCGGAAACAGGGTCATTGGGCGCGGGCACCAGCAGTCGGGAATCGAGAGCCAATACGCCTCCCGTTGTTACGGTGCAAGGTGATACAGT
>JADFOC010000284.1 GCA_022563075.1 Pseudomonadota bacterium | reverse complement strand
GATCCGATTACTACTACGTCATATTGATTTGTCATAAGCTTGTCTCAGCAGAATTCTTCGATGCTATATCTCGAGCAAGAGCCTGGTTGGATCTTCCAGTAAGTCCTTTATTGTGACTAAAAACTGGACTGCTTCTTTACCATCAATCATTCTATGATCGTAGGAGAGTGCCAGGTACATCATTGGCAGAATTTTTACTTCGCCCGCCACTGCCATCGGTCGCTCCTCGATCTTGTGCATGCCCAGTATTGCGGTCTGCGGCGGGTTGAGTATGGGCGTAGACAATAATGAACCAAACACACCGCCATTCGAGATGGTAAAGGTGCCACCTGTCATTTCTTCGATCGCCAATTTACCATCCCTTGCCTTGCCGCTAAATTCCCGAATCTCTTTTTCGATTTGGGCCAAACCCATGTTGTCTGCGTTTCTTAAAACAGGCACCACCAGGCCGCGTGGCGAAGACACGGCTACGCCAATATCTTGATAGCCATGATAGACGACGTCATTGCCGTCGATCGATGCGTTGACCGCTGGGAATCGTTTCAGCGCTTCGGTACAGGCGCGCACAAAAAAGGACATGAAGCCGAGCCGTACCCCGTCGTGAACCTTTTCGAATTCTTCCTTGTAGCGACGTCGAATTTCTATGATGGACTGCATATTGACTTCATTGAAGGTCGTCAACATGGCGGTCGACTGGCTGGCTTGTAACAGTCTTTCCGCCACCTTCGCTCGCAATCGACTCATCGGTACTCTTTCTTCCAACCGACCCTGTGGAGAACTTGCTATCGGCCTTGGCGTCATAGTGACCTCCGCCACTGTCGCTTGCACCGGATTGCTCAGGTAGTTTAGGACGTCTTCCTTGGTAATGCGGCCATCCTTGCCGCTGCCTGTTACTGCCGTCGACACCAGTTGATTTTCTGCCATCAGTTTCTTGGCGGCTGGGCTACTGATCGGAGCAGCGTTGGCATCAGCACCCTCTAGTGCGTCACTATCCGCTGCCGGCGAAGTTGCGCTCCGAGTGCCAGCCATCACACTGCCGATGGCTTCATTGCTGACAATCGTGTCTCCAGAATTCTTCAATATTTCTTGAAGCGTTCCATCGGCGGGAGAAACAACCTCAATGACAACCTTGTCTGTCTCAATATCAACCAGCAATTCATCCCTGACAACATCGTCACCAACGTTTTTGTACCAGGTTGCGATGGTCCCATCGGGAACCGATTCAGGCAAGGTTGGTGCTTTAATTTCGATAGTCATGATTGTTCCTTTTGATCAACCCTGCATTTATCCATGCTGATCAAAGTTCAGAATTAGCTTAACGCCTGATCAATAAATTGTTGCTGTTGTTTCAAATGTAATGCCGGATAACCTGCGGCGGCGGCGGCCGATGCCTCTCGACCAACATACTCCAAGTAAACCGTAGGATAATGCGCGTGAATTGCGCGGCGAATGTGGTGCTGGCTCGAATACCAGGCACCCTGATTCATAGGTTCTTCCTGACACCAGCAGATTGCACTTAGATTCTTATACTGTTGCAGACACTGCTCTAAATTGCTTTGTGGAAACGGGTACAACTGCTCCAGCCGAATAATCGCTATATCGGTAATATTTCGAGCACGCCTTTCTTGTCTTAGATCGTAGTACACCTTACCGCTACAGATAACCAGCTTTCTTACCTGTTCTACTTCGAAACCATCGGTTTCGTCGATCACTACCTGAAAGCTACCGTTGGCCAATTCTTCGATGGAAGAAACAGATTCCCTGTGTCGCAGCAAGCTCTTTGGAGACATGACGATAAGTGGCTTGCGTAGCGGACATAGAACCTGCTTCCTCAGCATGTGAAATACCTGCGAGGAATTAGTGGGCAGGCAAACCTGAATGTTGTGTTCGGCACTCAGTTGCAGGAAGCGTTCCAGACGAGCCGAAGAGTGTTCGGGTCCCTGCCCCTCATAACCATGCGGCAACAACAAAGTTAGCCCGCACAGTCTTTGCCATTTGTGCTCACCGCTGGCAATGAACTGATCGATAACTACTTGAGCGGAGTTGGCAAAATCACCGAATTGAGCTTCCCAGACTACCAGGGCGTTGGGTATCGTTGTGGAATAACCGTATTCAAAAGCCAGCACTGCAACTTCCGATAACAGGGAGTCATAAATAGTAAAGCTGCCCTGGTTTTTTTCAAGGCTCTGCAGCGGGATATACGCCTCGCCGGTTTTTTGATCGTGTACCACCGCATGTCTATGGGAAAACGTGCCACGTCCCACATCTTGACCGGTAATTCTAACTTTATTACCGCTGGTCAAAATGCTGGCATAGGCAAGGGTTTCAGCGAAACCCCAATCTACTGACAAATTTCCAGCCGCCATTTCCGCGCGATCAGCGTAGATCTTTTTAACCTGCCTCTGTAGGGTGAAACCTTTTGGAAATTCAACCAATTTCCGGCCGAGCGCTTGCAGAGTCGCTAGCGGCATGGATGTATTAAAAAATGGACTCCAGTCGTGCCCCAGGTAAGGACTCCAATCGACAAACAGCTCGAACGAGGGTTCTTTGACCAGACTCTTCACCACATGCTCACCGGTATCGAGTGCAGTTCTATAATTCCTGTTTATCGACGCTGCTGCGGCGGCAGTAACGACGTTCTCAGCCGCCAATTTTTCCGCATAAATAACTCGGGTGGTCTTGTGCTGTTTGATTGCCGCAACCATCAGCGGTTGAGTCATTGAGGGCTCATCGGCTTCGTTATGCCCGCGCCGTCGATAACACACCAGGTCAATAACGACATCTTTATGAAACTGATAGCGAAAATCTAGCGCTACCTGGGTAACAAACAACACCGCTTCGGGATCGTCGGCATTGACGTGAAAAATAGGCGCCTGCACCATCTTTGCCACATCGGTACAATATTCGGTAGAGCGCGCATCGTCCTGCCGACTGGTGGTGAAGCCAACCTGGTTATTGATGATGATGTGTATGGTTCCACCGGTGGAAAAGGCACGGGTCTGTGACATCTGAAATGTCTCCATGACCACACCCTGACCGGCAAAGGCAGCATCTCCATGAATAATAATTGGAACCACCAGATGTCCTTTTTTGTCTTCTCGGCGAGACTGTCTGGCCCGTACCGACCCTTCTACAACCGGCGAAACGATTTCCAGGTGTGAGGGATTAAATGCCAGCGCCAAATGCACTTCGCCGCCGGCGGTCATAATGTTCGAAGAAAATCCCTGGTGATACTTAACGTCACCCGAGCTCTCATAGATAGCCTTGCCTTCGAATTCGTCGAATAGATCTGCAGGATTCTTGCCCAGGATATTCACTAACACATTAAGCCGGCCGCGGTGGGCCATGCCGAGTACGATTTCCTTGGCGCCATACTTGCCTGCCCGCTGGATCAATTCATCCAGTGCCGGAATCAGACTCTCACAACCCTCCAGACCGAATCGCTTGGTCCCTGGATATTTTCCATCAAGATGCTTCGCCAAGCCTTCGGCGGCAGACAGGCGTTCCAGTAGATGGCGTTTAACTTCATTTTCAAACACCGGAAGACCATCGTTACTTTCGATGCGTTGCTGAATCCACTGCTTCTCTTGCAGATTTACGATGTGCATAAACTCGTAACCGATGGAATGACAATAGATCCGCTCCAGCGTATCGACTATCTCCTTCAGGGGAGCCTTCTCCTTGCTGATAAAAAGCGAGCCAGTCTGGAAGATGGTGGAAGAATCTATTGGCGACAGATCGTGAAACTCTAATTCCAAATCTGGAACCCGCTCTCGATGCATAATGGATAACGGGTCTAACTTGGCTTTCTGGTGTCCCCGCACACGATAGGAACTGATGAGTTGCAACACTTGTACCTGTTTGCTTTCATGCTCGGAATTGACAACCGCATCATTGCTGAGCACCTGAGCGTAGCGACTGACTTTAGCCAAGGCTTTGAAATCTTTTTGAATCTCTGAGTGCGACACGTCAGGTTGGCCATTACCACCGGCAGAAGGTAATGACACAAAGAAGTCGCGCCACTGCAGCGGAATGGAATCAGGATCGGAGAGGAAACTTTCATAGAGTTCTCCGACGTAATCGGCATTGGAGCCCGAAAGGTGTCCTGTGCTCCACATTATTTCCATGGTACTGTCGTGCATATCACAATCTCGAATATTGTTAATTGTCTGAGCGAAGCTACTGTTGCAGGAACAGTTTCAATGTCGCGCAAGTACTACGCCAACTACGTTCCTTGCTGAATCAACATCGTGCGAATATGGCCAATGGCGCGTGTCGGGTTCAAGCCTTTAGGACAGACCGCAACGCAATTCATGATGCCGCGACAGCGAAAAACGCTGAACGGGTCATCCAGCG
>JADFOC010000283.1 GCA_022563075.1 Pseudomonadota bacterium | reverse complement strand
ATGAGAAAGCCAGCCTTGGACGCGCTGACGACTACCGCTAGTCCGACTATACCGCCGATGACCGAGGGAAATTCTGGTCCAAAGAGCACCGCCACGGTCAGGTAAGGAATGGTCATGGCAAAAGCCGCGAACAGTGCGAATTTCCAAACTTGCAGCCCTTCGGCGAATGATTTGTTGGCGCCGAAGAATCGAGTCATGACCGCCACTACGATCAGGGGGATGAAGGTGCCGGCGAGCGCGTGCAATATCGCCACTTTGACGGCGATATAGTTGAGAAACTGGTTCCAGTCTTCGAAGCCGAGGCTGAGCGCGTAGCCAGCCATCTCCGGGTCGGCAGAGAGTCCGGTATTGATGCCCACTAAGATGGGTGTGCCCATGGCACCAAATGATACTGGTGTACTCTGAATGATCATGCCAGCCACCACCGCCGCCATGGCAGGGAATCCCAGGCCTACCATGAGAGGCACACCGACGGCGGCAGGCGTGCCGAAACCCGCCGAGCCTTCAATAAAGGAACCGAATAACCAGGCAATGATGATCACCTGTATGCGACGATCTGGGGTGATGCTGGCGAAGCCTTCCCGAATGACTCGAATAGCCCCGCTTTGCCGTAAGGTGTTTAACAGTAAGATCGCGCCAAAAATAATGTAGATGAGAGTCATTGCCAACAACAGGCCGTTGATGCTAGCAGCCATTACCTTTGAGAATGACACCTCCCAGACAAAAAGTGCGAGGCCGGCCGCCACGAGGTAAGCGATGGGCATTGCCCGGCTGGCGGGCCAGCGTAATATGACCAGGAACAGGGCGACGGAAATGATAGGCAATACGGAGAGTAACGCGAGGATACCGGTGCTCATAATTATTATTCTTTGGGCGGTAAGCGATGCATCTCAGCTTAGCAGCTTAGAAACTCAATTGGCAATTCAATTAATAACGTAGTACTACCATATGGGTCAGCTTTAATGAATAATGGAATAATCAAGCGGACAACTCTGTTTATAGTTGGCATGACCGAACCACCCGTTAAGGAGTCAGGACTATGGAAATTACAACAATTGTGTTTCTAGTTATCATCGCTGCTTTGTTTTTCTACGTTGTCGGTATTTATAACAAGCTAGTTAGTTTTAAAAATAGATACCAGAATGCATTCGCTCAGATCGAAGTGCAGCTGAAGAGACGCTATGACCTCATTCCTAATCTTGTGGAAACTGCTAAGGGATATATCAAGCACGAAAGAGAGACACTGGAAGCGGTCATTGCTGCGCGAAATGCAGCAGCGACAGGCTTGGCTGCTGCTGCAGCAGACCCGGGGAATGCTGCAGCGATAAAAGAATTAGCCGGGCAAGAGGGGGTACTGACTGGCGCGCTGGGCCGGCTTAATGTGGTTATGGAAGCTTATCCGGACTTGAAGGCGAATCAAAACATGATGCAGCTCAGTGAGGAACTGACAGCAACCGAAAACAAGGTCGCATTTTCAAGACAGGCTTTTAATGATCAGGTGATGTCTTACAATAGCTATAAACAATCATTCCCGCCCGTTGCCCTGGCCGGTTTTTTTGGCCATAGCTCAGATGCCAGTCTGCTCGAATTTGAAGACAGTGAAGCCATTCAAGAGGCGCCAAAGGTCTCCTTTTAAATATCCTGCCATAAAATAAATTAGGAATAAGCCATCAGCTATTTATTATGAATTTCTTCGAGTCTCAGGATGCGGCCAAGCGTAATACGGGAAAATTAATCGTCTTGTTTGCGCTTGCCGTACTGTCGCTGATCGTGGTCACTAACTTGTTGGTCATGATCATCTTCGGATTTACTGGTACGGAATTGACCAGCAATACTGCTAGCAATGCCTTGCAGTTTGATTGGTACACCTTTCTGGTGGTGGGAGCCGTGGTCACTGGCATCGTCTTGCTTGGCAGCCTCTACAAGATTAGTACTTTGTCAGGTGGGGGCGCTCGGGTTGCAGAAATGATGAACGGTAAACTTCTGCTATCCGGGAGTCAGGATTTGCAAGAGAGGCGCGTGCTCAATGTGGTGGAGGAGATGGCGATAGCTTCGGGAACGCCTGTACCCCCGGTGTACCTGATGGAAGAATCTGGAATCAATGCATTTGCAGCCGGTTATTCCCCGAGTGATGCAATCATCGCTGTCACCCGGGGCACGATTCAGACACTCAGCAGAGAGCAACTTCAAGGCGTGATTGCACACGAATTTAGCCATATCTTACACGGAGACATGAGAATTAATATTCGTTTGATTGGTGTGCTACACGGCATCATGGTGCTTGGTATTATCGGTTTTGCCTTAATGCGTGGGGGTGTGTTTAGCCGACGTTCCAAAGGATCCGGGGGTATCATCTTCCTGGGGCTGGGTTTGATTATTGTAGGTTTTGTTGGCACATTCTTTGGTAATCTGATCAAGGCAGCCGTGAGTCGGCAACGCGAGTTTTTAGCGGATGCATCCGCCGTGCAATTTACTCGGAATCCGAATGGTATTGCCGGCGCATTAATGCAGATTGCCAACCATAGCGGTCGCTCCTATTTAGAAAATCCCAATAGTGCTGAAATCAGTCATGCTCTGTTTGAAGAAGGCAGGGCTTCGGCCTTAGGTGGATTAACGGCCACCCACCCTCCGCTGGAGAAACGCATCGGTGCTATTTTGCCTGGTTGGGACGGCAACTATGACTTGATCAAATCCAGACGGTCTGAGGCAGATACGGAACCGGTAAAAGGGAAATCCGCAGCCACCACAGCCAAAGATAAAGCGAGCGCCCTACTGACCGGAGTAACCGGGGTATTGATCACCGATGCAATCATCAATCAGGTGGGTAACCCAACTTCCAAGCACTTAAGTTATGCCAATTCATTGATGCAACGGATACCACAAGCATTGCTTGATGCGGCGCATGAGCCGTCCGCAGCGCGCGCAATTGTGTATTTCCTGGTGCTCAGTGACGTTGAGCCAATCAGACAGCAACAACTCAGTTTTCTTGAACAAGGAGCCGATACAGGTGTTTACTCCGAACTGCAAAGGCTGATCGCAGAGGTTGAGAGCGTTCCGGCCGAATTTCGTTTACCGTTGATCACCCTTGCGTTGTCTAGCTTACGGCAGTTGTCTAAGAATCAATACAGACTCTTCAAAGAGAATTTTCATGCCTTGATTGCTGTTGACAAGAAAATCAATTTGTTCGAGTGGGCTTCGCAGAAAATTGTATTCCATCATCTGGATGCGGTGTTCGAAAAAGGTCGTATGCCCAAGTTAGGCAAGAGAGATTTGAAGAAGTGTCAGGCCTCGTCTGTGGTTTTAATATCCATACTTGCCCACTCCAATAAACAGGAAGGTATTAGCGCCGCAGAAGCGTTTGCCAAAGGCATTGCAAAGCTTCCATTTGCTGGCACCCTGCGGGCCGTGAATTCCATCAGCTTCGAAGCATTAAACGCTGCGTTGGATGATCTCATGTTACTGAAGCCACTACAGAAACCAGCGCTGCTTAAGGCCTGTGTTGCCTGTATCACCGCCGACAATGAAGTGGTACCCATCGAGGCCGAGCTACTGCGAGCGATAGCAGCGACACTAGATTGTCCGATGCCGCCGTTGCTGGCTTAAAGAGGAACTTACTTGTTGCGCAGCTTAGCTTGGGCGGCGGCTAATCTTGCAATCGGCACCCGGGGTGGGGAACAGCTAACATAGTGCAGACCCGCGCGATGACAAAAATCGATGGAGGAGGGATCCCCAGCATGTTCTCCGCATATTCCGAATTTTAAGTCTGGCTTAGTGCTTTTGCCCTTTTCAACGGCAATATTGATCAGCTTGCCAACGCCCATCTCATCCAGGCTGGCAAAAGGATTTTTATTGTAGATTTCCTTGCGCTGGTATGCGTCATAAAACGAGCCCATGTCATCACGACTTAATCCCAAGGTGGTTTGCGTGAGATCGTTGGTGCCGAAACTGAAGAAATCGGCTTCCTTGGCGATTTCATCGGCAGTAATGGCGGCTCTGGGTACCTCGATCATCGTGCCTACGATGTATTTGATACGAACCTTGCGTTGTTTCATGACCTCACGTGCAACCCGATGAACTATGCGCAGCTGGTCTGCTAATTCTTCTCTAAATCCTACCAGTGGTATCATGATTTCCGGTTTTACTTTGATGCGTTTTTTGCTTTTCAGCACCTGTGCTGCCGCCTCAAAAATCGCGCGAGCCTGCATTTCAGTTATTTCCGGGTGTAGGATACCCAGCCGACAACCACGACATCCCAGCATGGGATTCTCTTCGTGCAAGGCCTTGATGCGATCGATTACAAAATCGAATGGCACATCCAATTTCTCGGCTAACTGTCGCCGCACCACATCATCGTGCGGCAGGAATT
>JADFOC010000282.1 GCA_022563075.1 Pseudomonadota bacterium | reverse complement strand
GGGCTAAGAAGGCAGCTATTGATTCGGTATTTTTATTGTCTGTTTGATCCCAGGGCCACGAGGACAAACAAAAAACTGACCACGAAGATTCGAACCGAGCTGCTAGCTGCAATAGATAGTGTGAAAAACCTTTCGGAAGATAACGTACTAAGGGCATTCCTGAATTTACTGGATGCAACCTTGCGCACAAATTATTTTCAGCGTGATAACACTGGCAATGCAAAGAATTATTTTTCTTTCAAATTCAACCCAGAGCTCATCGATGGCATACCTTTGCCTAAACCAAAATATGAAATATTTGTTTTCTCAAGGCAGATGGAAGGAGTGCATCTCAGAGGAGGAAAAGTAGCAAGAGGTGGGCTGCGTTGGTCGGACCGAAGTGAGGATTACCGCACGGAAGTGCTTGGATTAGTTAAAGCGCAGCAGGTCAAGAATTCGGTGATTGTCCCGGTAGGCGCCAAGGGCGGGTTTATTGTCAAAGATTCCCCGACAAATACCAGTCGCGAACAATTTTTACAGCGTGGTATTGAGTGCTATAAAACCTTTGTCTGCGGTCTGCTGGATGTAACTGACAACCTTAAAGATGGCACTGTAATCCCTCCAGTTGATATGGTGTGTAAAGATGAGGACGACCCGTACCTGGTGGTTGCCGCCGATAAAGGCACAGCAACGTTTTCAGATATCGCCAATGCTATAGCCGCCGAGTATGAGTTTTGGCTGGGAGATGGCTTTGCCTCAGGTGGCAGCAATGGTTATGACCATAAACAAATGGGCATCACGGCGAAAGGCGCCTGGATATCGGTGCAACGACATTTTCGGGAACTTGGCATTAACCCCCAAAAACAAGATATTACCGTAGTCGGTATCGGTGATATGTCAGGCGATGTATTCGGTAATGGCATGTTGTTATCGAAACATATTCGTCTGGTTGCCGCTTTCAATCATCTGCATATATTTGTGGATCCAAATCCTGATTCAGCCCGAAGTTTTCGAGAGCGCGCGAGGCTATTCAAGAAAACCAGATCAACCTGGGCTGACTACCAAGCAACATTGATCTCCGCCGGCGGAGGAGTCTTCCCGCGTAGCGCAAAATCGATTCTAGTTTCTAATGAAATGAGAGCTCGATTGTGTATTGATGAGGAATCAGTCACTCCGGATCAATTGATTGGATTGATCCTGAAGAGCCCCGTTGACCTCCTCTGGAATGGGGGTATTGGCACCTATATCAAGTCTTCGCGTGAAAACCATGCGGAAGTAGGTGACAAGACCAATGATGCAG
The DNA here is from genome assembly GCA_022563075.1 of Pseudomonadota bacterium. GTDB lineage: Bacteria > Pseudomonadota > Gammaproteobacteria > Pseudomonadales > Pseudohongiellaceae > UBA9145. Next base: position 3,096 of record JADFOC010000282.1, on the reverse strand, counting down.
TCAGGGTCGACGCCATAGATCTACAATGTAAAGTAATCGGAGAAGGTGGCAATCTTGGACTCACTCAGGCAGCGCGAATAGAGTTTGGCTTGCATGGTGGCATATCGCTTACCGATTTCATCGACAATTCTGCTGGTGTCGATTGTTCAGACCATGAAGTCAACATCAAGATATTGCTGAACAAGCTCCAGCCCCGGCAGCGGCTCTCCTATAGTAAACGCAATTCCTTATTGCAGGCGATGACTGATGAAGTGTCTGAATTGGTGCTGGCAAATAATTACGCGCAGGTCCAAACCATTGGTATCGCACAAGCCCAAATGGGTGTGCGTGACAAGGAATATGCCGGTCTGATTTCCTATCTGGAGAATCATGCAGGGCTGAATCGCGCCTTGGAATACTTACCAGACGATGAGCAATTAGAAGAGCGCACTGCCAGGCAGCAATACCTTACTCGGCCCGAAATATCGGTAGTGACTTCTTATTCTAAGATGTATCTGAAGACAGAACTGGCGCCCGTGGGTTATTTAGACGACGACTATCTGTTGCCTTACCTCTACAGTGCTTTTCCTGGACGGCTCAGAAAGCGTTACAAAATTGCCATGCAGGATCATCCGCTGCGCCGGGAAATCATCGCCACTCAGCTGGCTAATTCAGTTATCAATTTGCTCGGGCCCAGTTTCATTTACCGCATGGTGGATTCGACTGGAGCGCCGCCCTGCGAAGTCGTAAAAGCCGCCATTATCGCCAAAGATATTTTTCAGATAGAAAGTTTGTGGCAGCAAATTGAAAAACAGGATTACGCGATACCAGCGGAAATTCAGTCCCAGATGATGGTTCAGTTGATTCGATTGATCAGGCGAGTCACACGCTGGCTGTTGCGCAATCGCCGCAGTAATCTCGAATTTATTTCTGCAGTGGAGTTCTTCGCCGGTGACATCAAATCAGTTAAAAGCATACTCCCCACCAAGCTGCCTGCGGATTTAAAGTGCAGCTTCCAGGAAAAACAGCAATATCTGGTGAGCAATCGGGTTCCTGCAGAGTTGGCGGTGCAAGTAACCTGTTGTGAATTCCTGTTTCCGGCAACTAGCATGATCGAGATTAGTCATAACACGGGCAAAAAGCTGAGCACCGTGGTTGATATCTATTACGCGATTGGTGAAGAATTACAGTTGAACTGGTTGGGACAGATGATCAATCAGCTGGCGGTGGCGAATTATTGGCAGGCGTTGGCGAGAGAGAGTTTTCTTGACGACCTGTCCTGGCAGCAGAGAGCCCTGACCTGCAATGTGGTGTCGTCCGGAAAACGAACTGGACCGGCAAAATCAATTGTAGCCGTGTGGGCCAGGCAAAACGGCGAAGCCATCGAGAGAACTAAAAACATGCTGAAGCAACTGCAAGCTGAAACTCGTCCAGACTATTCGATGTTTTCGGTGGCTCTTCGTGAACTGCTCAATCTTGCACAGTCCACGACTCACGGAAGTTGAAGGCATGCTGACTAAGTTGCAAATAGACATCGCCATACCCGCGGACCGCTATGTCGCCTTGTACACTGGTGGGGTTAAAAATATATTTGCCATTAGCAGGGACGGTTTTAGTGTTCAATTTCCAGGATCGGTGCTCAACCGATTCGTTACTCATGAAGGTGTCTATGGCAGTTTCGAGATGTCCTTCGATCGAAACAATAAGTTAACCGGTATTAAAAAACTCGACTAACTATGGTATGCCACTTCAATTAATTACTGCGAATGCCCGCCCAGTGTCTAGCCAACCAAACTCCTTGGCCTTAGTCGCGCATGCCTAAATTAATTCTGTACACAACGGATGCATGCCACCTTTGTAAGGAGGCCGAGCTCCTGTTGGGCGAACTTGGTAAGACGCAGGGGCTGGAGGTTGAAACAATTGATATCAGCTTGGATGAAAAATTGGTGAGTCTCTACGGAATACGAATCCCGGTGGTAAAAAACCCCGCAACCGATGAGGAAATTGGCTGGCCCTTCGGTCTGTCAGAATTGGCTAGCCTATTTTGATATGCCAGGGTTCGAAGCGTACTCCAAACAGGTTGTCGGTGGGATAGCGGATATCGACATAGCCTAAGGCGGCGATTTTCCGGTATTCATCGGTCTCGAAAAAGTCGGCGGTGAAATTTCGAACACCATAACCGATCTTACCGATGTCGAAATCGCCCACGCCGTGATAGGAATGTCCTGGGGGCGCCAGTGAACGAGATGCTCTCGACAGATTGCCATTGGCGTCCATGGTCTTCGCCAGGAACAGATGCATTTGTTTAACGATGCTACGTACTCCAGAGGTGAGTATTAACCCTTCGCCTACGTCATTCTTTATCTGCCGGTAGAGATTCAGGGATTCACCTTTTAGCAGGAAGTGCCCCGAGTTGGATACCTTGGTTACGTCTTGTTTCGGAATAGAATCTGTTATTTCGGTACTGATCTTCTTGCCGAAAAAGCCATATCGATTTGGATTGGCGAAGAAAACTTCCTCCAGGAAATTTAGCTCGTCTGCTCCGAACCCACCGATCCAGGAGAAATCGCGGCCACTACGCAGCATTTCATCAAAGCTCATGAGGTTAAAGTTGCCGTGTCCGATATAAGACTCAACTCGGGCAAGGCGTTGCGTTGTCTTCAGCAGCAGTGACTCATAGCGTGCATCCAAATAGATATCACTGGCGAAGATGGCATCGAAGTTACGAATTTTGCGCAGATAACCTGCTACCTGCTGATCATCTAGCCGGGTAATATCGATGTTAGTTCCTGGATTGAGGCTGGGGGCCGGTTGGGGAATTCCCGTGGCAGGCTGAACCGAAACAATCTCGATCGGGGTAAATTGAAATGACTCGATGGTTTCGTGAGTTGGCGTTGCTACCGAGGGGTCCGCTGTGATTCGAGCAGTAGAGGCTATGAGGGGGTCTTGCTGGCTAATTCGCCGCCACATGAAATGCCCACCAAACGCCACCGTGCTGGCGGTAAAGAAACCTTCTAGAAATGCCCGTTTGTCCAACTCAACCCTGCTCTTGTGTTCTTTGCCACATTCAATCCTGCCTGAAATATACCAAATTTAGCGAAAATGGTTAACATTTCT
>JADFOC010000281.1 GCA_022563075.1 Pseudomonadota bacterium | reverse complement strand
CCGAATCACGTTGTGTCAGCTTAAATATCAGTGTTGCATCAGACACTTCCCTGAACGCAAGACAAAAAGCACAGACGATATCGTGCCAATTCTTTCGAGCATCGTTGGGATTGAGAACAGTTGTATAGATAATCCCATGCAGTTCCAGTTCAATTTCTCCGGTTTGAGTAAAACCACGAAGTACCGGACTTAGAATCTGGACCTTGGGGTTACGATCAGAGATGCTGGTGCTGACTGCTTCATAATATTCGAAACTCGCGGGTTGGGCAGCTTCTGCGCCACTCGTCTCATGGGTTTTCTGCAATAGCTGTTTGAACTTTTCGTTAAGCAAACCAGACAAGGATTCTCTATACCATGCAGCCAGATGCTGTTTGCTGGCCGCCCATCGTGAACGCGGCAGGACCGGTCTCTTCCCAGCACCCGAAGAGAGTACTTCACGCGCTATTTTTGGTTTTGAGGGAGCACTCGAAGCGGATAAGCCTGGGTAAAGGCAATCTTCAACCCTGGACAAATCTATGGATCGGGTATCGATTAAGGGGCAATTTAGGATTAAGTATTTGCTGGCTGGTTGCGCGTTCAATGGATCTGTTATTTTAAGCGAAGAATAATTATCCCATACCGGTGCTGGCGCCGATACCATCGGGTAATCTTCGCCCAGTGCATCTGCTAATACGCGCATAGTGAAAGTAGAATGGGTAATAATCCCCGATATTTGACTGAATACATAGCTCCAATCAGAGCGCTTGTCATCCTCAAATATTTCGTTTGGCAGGCTGTCGAATTCCCAGGCGAACACAGACACGGTAGGGCATTGCAATCCAAGTGTAGTATTTTGTGGCGCGGTAAAAGACAAATACACACATTCCTGATTCTGCCTGCGTGCCGCCAGGTAAATTTCATCGACTTCGTCCGCAGGATTTTCGACAATTTTCACTTCCCCTAGCTGGGAAAGCAGAGGCAAATACTTTTTCAGCACGAAATAGTAGCTGTATTCCGGCACGCCCAAATTCGAAGAAATATATTTATCGGAAATAGCCGAATGCACGATGATTAGCATGTTTCATTCAGCCCATAATTCATTGCGCCCCGGGGACTGCAAATTTTCATGCGGACTACAACCCACATACGTCATTGACGAAAGTTTGCATTTTTCTCTGGACAGATTCAAAGGAGCAAAACCCCGCCATGGCTTGTTTCGCTGCATTCGACATGCTGCGATATTTTCCCTGATCTTCGGTGGCTATTCGATAGCTGTCCAAGTATTGCCGCACAATCGTTTCCCAGTTATTTCGGTAGCGTTCAGTCGTGTAGTGACCGGTAGGATCGTGAGGCCACACATTGGTTTCTTTGTTGGTTTCAATAACAAAGGCAATTTCCTCGTTGATATAGTCTCGCATCGCCGTATGGTCGGGAGCGATTACCGGTTTGCCGGAGGAAAGAAATTCCATTAATGGCAGACAGAGCCCTTCACAGTGAGAAGTGTTAACGTAATAGGTACTCGCATCAATCAGTGATTGGTACTCAGCGGCGTTTAAATAACCATTAAAGATGATGACTCGACACTTGAACGGATAAAGCTGATGGAGTGTGTGATTCAGAGTCATTCTGTAACCGTCGGCATCTTGCTGTAACATTTTCATTACGAGAGTGACGTCGGAGTTGTTTCTAAAGGCCCAAATGAACGCCGAGAGGATATCGATATGGCATTTGCGTCCGTCTTCAGGATTGAGGATTGTGGTATAGACCACCCCGCTTAAATCCAGCGGCAAAGATTCGATCGCCTGATTGGTCGCTTGCTCGTCCGCTCTGGTGCCGACAGAGCCACTGTCGTACTGAAGCTTGAATACTTCATCGTACCAATTTCGCCAGTGTTTCCTGGTGGATTCTATTCGAGCCCGCCAGTTTCTGGTGCCATTCGATGCAGTAGTCTCGTTGGGATTCGGGATGGAATAGAGCTTCGGTGTGACGAAATATCTTGGCAGTAGATTGCCTAAATCAAAATCGATTGCATCGGTATCTTGTAAAAAACCTGACACAGGTATTGTTGATCCAGAATTTAAGTGTGCCAGTGGGTCTTTTCCCCGCAGTGCTGCAAAATCATCCCAAATCGGAGAGGGAATGGCCAATACCGGCACCGTCTCATTGCTGCTTCTAAGAACGTCAGAGACTATATTGGCCGTGTAGTTTGATGTTGTAATGACGCCGGCATGTCGTGTAAAAACATACCGCCAATCATGAGCAGGATTCTGATTCCAGCTTGCGCAGGGAACCGTGCTAAATTCCCAGGCAAACAGACATACGGTGGGACAGCGTAGGAACGTGGGCGCAAGGTAAGGAGGAGTAAAACAAACAAAGAGACAAGTCTGATTTTTTGATCTGCAGTCGTCATACAGCTGGTCAACTTCGCTGGCCGGATCCTCGATAATAACCACCTCGCCGAGGGATTCAAAAACAACGCGAAAAGACTTCAGCAGAAAATAGTAACTATACTGGGGGCGGCCGAGGTTTGATTGGATTGTGGAATCGTTAATTTCTGAGTAGAGGGCAAAGATCATAGCTACACTTGAGCTGCCGAAGGTAGTACTAGTAACTAATTAGCAGGTGAAATATCATAACACCGAATCTGATTCCTGGAATGAGTTTTATCTTAACACAGATGAACGAGTCAATTCTTCATGCCTAATAAACACATTGATATACCACGTGTCGATTTCATGGTTCCCGGATTTAGCAAATGTGGCACGACCACACTTTGCAGCCTGCTCAATGAACACTTCGATATCTACATTCCAGAATCCAAAGAAGCCAATTTCTTTATTCATGATAGCTACATAAACAACTGGTCCCGCTTATTTAAATTTTATAAAGGCGCGGAAAATCAAAAAATGATAGGGGAAGGAGGTACCTTCTATACTGGAACCGCCTCCGAAGAGATATCTCGCACTAACATCTTCAAGCACTATCCTGATATACGATTGATTTTTATCGCGCGTGATCCACTGGACAGAATCGAATCAAGCTATCGAGAATTTCATAATAGCGGCGCAAAGTTTGGAATTGAAATTCCCTTCAGCATTGGCGAGGCTCTTAAAAAACACTCCAATATGATTGACGACACTCGCTACTGGTCACGCTTCGACAATTATCGTCGCTATCTTCCGAAGGAAAACTTGCATATCTTGTTTTTGGAGGACCTCGAAGCGAATCAAGAAGTTGAACTAAAGCGATGTTTTGAGTTTTTGGATGTCGATCCAAACATCGAAGTTGGAATGACTACTCGCCGCCTCAATCGCGGCTCCTCAAAATTTTATGACACGCATCTGCTCCGGAAGATGCGAAAAACCGCGTTTTTGGGACCCGCCATTAGCAAATTATCTTTTGAGAAACAAAATACCATCTCCAGATCCCTGGGATTGAGAAAACCCTTTAAAAGTGCTATCCAATGGCACGAGTCAACACTCCACTGGCTTTTCGATGAACTCGCCGATGACGTACATCAATTTCTCGAGTACGCAGGTAAACCAATCAATTATTGGTCGAAATTCAGTGAAGCAGGAGAGAGAACGGCGTTTGCCGCAACAGGTGCTAATTACGAAACCCGAAAGCCAAATTTGTAAATAACTTAGTAGTGTAATATGAGCTGATATGAAAGCGGTTTTTTTTCGGACGGTTGACACCTTATGCCAGCGATTAATGAAGAATGAACAATAATAGTCTGCCAAGCCATAGTAAGAATGAGCATATAGAGATATTACGGGCCATCGCTGTCATTTTTGTAGTGGTCTTGCACATTCAGCTGGTACCGTACTACGCGCCAGGAAATTCGTTTCTTTTCATCTATGACTACACCGATTTAAGTGTTGGAGTAGACCTCTTCTTTGTCATATCCGGATTTGTGATTACTAATAATTTAGTCCGTGCTACAGCAGATTCAAGCAACACACGCGGCCGCGTAATCATCAGCTTTTGGATCAGAAGGATCTATCGGCTGTTACCGAGCGCCTGGTTTTGGTTGAGCATTGTCTTGCTCTACAAAATTATTGATTTCGGATTAGGTGGTAGCTGGGATGAGCTTCAAAGAATTTTAGTCTCAGTAACAGCAGCGTTAGTCAATTTAATGAATGTCTATGCTGGCTATTGCCATCCAGGGTCAAGCATAGAATTGTGTGTCTCTGGTACTATTCCTCATGGGCATTATTGGACTCTGTCGCTAGAAGAACAATTCTATCTCCTATTCCCATTGCTTTTCTTCTTTTTAAATCGAAAGTCATTGATTGGTGTATTGCTAATTGCGATAGCACTGCAATTTTTTTGGAAAAGACCTGCTTTTACCTTGTTCTACTTTTTAAGGACAGACGCACTCTGCTGGGGCATCTT
>JADFOC010000280.1 GCA_022563075.1 Pseudomonadota bacterium | reverse complement strand
TTCCAGGGCGATTGAATGGGTTGAGATCGGGATTGATTGGCGATGATTCAAGGCCAGCAAGGATCAACTGGTACCGTCTGGCTGGGTGCGGTTGCGGTATTATTTGGAATTCTACTATTGGCCAGTCAGGCCAATGAATTATTGAAGCAGATAGTAATTGCACCGGGTACGGCGGCCGAACTTGGTATAGCTGCAAATTGTCGTGCAGATGAATTGGTAGAAGAAGCTTTGTCGTTGCGGGAATGTCAACTCATGGTCAGCAGTGTGCAGATTACGCTGGCATCGAGTCCCGAATGGTTTCGACCGTTTCAGATTGGACTCTCCCTAGTTGGCTGTATTGGCGCCGCCGTTTCGCTGCTAGTGGGCTTCGGCCTGGTCAATGGGTTCGGCAATGCAAGCAGATGGGGAGTGTATAGTTTTTCGCTGCTGGTCCTTCTGGATATCGTTGGATTTATCGCCGCGGTAAATATCGGGCCGCTGTTGCGAGCACAATACCTTTCTCCCCTAATGCTCTGGTTTTTTATTCACCTTTGTTTGCTGGTTGCAACCTTTCATAGTGCGCTGGCCTCGACCCGTGCCGAAGAGTAATTAGCGCATGTCTGAACCGCAAATTTCCAAAATTACCCTGATCCTGCACTGGCTGTTGGCAATCTCTGTATTCTACCTGTTTGTGTCCAGTTGGTGGATGTTGGCGCTACCGTTACCCTCTGATCAGTTCACCTACCGAGTCATCCCCTTTCAGCTGCATAAGAACATGGGTATGACGCTGCTATTTTTCATCGTAGTGATGCTGGCAATCCGCATCGTAGATACCCATAGCCAGCAACGGGTTGATCGTAGCTGGTCAAAAAAGTTAGCGGATTTTGACCACCTGCTCCTCTATTTTTTAGTCGCCGCCAGCTGTCTTAGCGGTTACCTGTCATCTTCTTACAGTGGCTGGGAAACAACACTCTGGTGGCTGGTGGATCTTCCGGCCTGGACCGAAGAGAATGATGACCTGAATATAGTTTTTTCCGATATCCACAGCTGGTCTTGCTGGGCATTACTCGCTGTCATCTCACTCCACATCACCGCGGCCATCTATCATGCTTTTAATAACGATAGCTTGCTCAGAAAGATGTTTCGGTGGCAATAACAGATACCAGGAAACCCTAAAATTTACCGTAGCAAAACGAGTATCAAATGAAAGAATATCCTAGCTTTGTAACTCACCTCGAATGCAGTTACACAGGAAAAACCTACCCAGCCGATCAACTACATGGCTTATCCGAAGCCGGCAAACCGCTGTTGGTCAGATACGACCTCGAAGCATTGGGTAATGCCATCACCAAGCAAGATTTGGTTTCTCGTCTGCCCGAATTCTGGCGCTACCGGGAATTTCTTCCGGTAAGAAAGTCATCCAATATAGTCCGCCTCGGCGAAGTCATGACCCCCATTCTGCCGGCGCTAAAGCTGCAGAAGGAATACGGCTGTGGAGAAATCCTGATTAAGGATGAAGGGCGCTTACCCACCGGTTCCTTCAAGGCCAGAGGGATTGCCGTCGCCGTGTCCATGGCTAAAGAGTTGGGAGTTACCTGCATGGCGATGCCGACTAATGGCAATGCCGGGGCCGCACTCGCTGCTTATTGTTCTGCCGCCGATATCGAGACCTATGTGTTCTGCCCGGAAGATACACCACGGGTTAACATCGAAGAAATTGCATTTCAGGGGGCAAAAACATTTCTGGCAAACGGCTTAATCAATGACTGTGGTCGTATTGTGGGAGAAGGTAAGGAAATCATGAAGTGGTTCGATACCTCGACGTTAAAGGAGCCATATCGAATCGAAGGGAAGAAGACCATGGGTCTGGAATTGGCGGAGCAGCTTAACTGGGAAGTGCCAGATGTCATTATTTATCCAACTGGAGGCGGCACCGGTCTCATCGGTATGTGGAAGGCCTTCAACGAATTGGAGGCAATCGGCTGGATCGGCTCCAAGCGACCGCGCATGGTGGCGGTGCAGGCGGAGGGCTGCGCGCCTATCGTAAAAGCGTTTAAAGAAGGTACTCGGCATGCCGAACCGTGGCCAAATGCCAGCACCATCGCCTCCGGCATTCGAGTCCCGGCCGCGATCGGCGATTTCTTAATTCTCGACGCCATCAGGGAAAGTGGCGGTTTCGCGGTAGCCGTCAGTGATGAGCAAATCAATGATGCACACCAGGCCTGCGCGAAGAAAGAAGGCATACTCCTTTGTCCAGAAGGAGCAGCAACTCTGGCCGCACTGAAACAGGAACTGGTAACGGGTCGCATCGATTCTAGTGAACAGGTTATGTTGTTTAATTGTGCCACCGGATTGAAATATCCCATGCCGTCTGAACATCAAACCATCGATCTGAATCAACCTATCGATTACGAGAAAATCAGAGGCCGATCTGAGCAATAAATTACTCGAGCGCGCTATTTTCAAAACTTGCCGGTGATTTCTACGCTGATCCCAAACATGACCACTGAAATTGACGTAGAAGCGCTCCATAGAAAAACGGCGATGATTGCTCATCGCCGTTTTTGCTGCTGGCTAACTTGGCCTTAGAACTGCCACAAAGCACGGGCGTACCAACGTCTGCCACGGCCATCAAACACCGATCGATCATAGGTTTGAAACCTGTACATCGGCAGATCTTCATTAAAGGCATCTAACAGGCCGGCAGTGAAGATGGTGGTACCCAGTGCGTCATTACTCCAGCTATGGGTATAGTTATACTGGAAATCCCAGGTATTGGAGCTGGGTACCTGAGGCTTCAAATAAGGCAACAACCTTACTGAGGTGGTTTCCAGCCTGTTATCGTAGTCCAGTACTTTATACGAACCAATGTAACGATTGATTGCCGTGATTCGATGATTATCACGCGACCAACTCATGGTGATATTACCTTTGTTGTCCGGCAATGATCGTACATAGGGCGTATCGCCATCGGTACCGGCGGCATCGGTGACACCGGTCTCCTTCAAGCCAAGATCCAGCCCTGGAATACCGGACACCTCGTACTGACGTACGTGAGTGTAGCCGATGCTCAGACGGAAACGACCCCAATCACTATCCCAGCTGTAAGCCATATCCAGATCGATACCATCTACGACGATGTTACCGCCGTTTATGGCAGGCAGTACGATGGTCACCAGTTGCGCACTGGTGGACCCAAGCAGGCGTTGAACTCCCTCGATCTTGTAAGTACGCGGATCCACCACACACTCCAGGCGCTCATCGGAATCGAGGCCAAACTGCGCTGCCAGCGAATCCGGATCACAGGACTCGTATTGAGGGAACGCATCAACCTTGACTGAATCGTTGAGTATGTAATTGCTTTTATCCGCGACGGCGGTTTTGAATAGCTCAAGTTCGGGTGCCAGCCCGGCGATAGGCACCTGCGGTAGCACGCGATCTTCTACCTCGAAGCGCCAGATATCAGCACCGAGGCTGAAGCCATCCAGCCTCCCACCCGGTGTCCACTGGAAGCCAGCGCTGAAGGTATCGGCCGACTCAGTGCCCAGATCAGGGTTTGGTTTTCCCAGGGTGAATGAACCATTTCGTTGTGCATTCTCGTTGGTTGGCGGCAGCAAGCCGGCTCGCACCTTCTGGTTTCTGATCGGATCCTGCACCGCAGTACCGAAGGCTTCGAAGGACTCCTCGACTACGCCGATATTCGGCGCACGGAAAGATTGTGAGAAGGAGGCTCTTACCAACAGCTCATCAATTGGACGCCAACTGATACCAAATTTTGGTGTCACCTCGCTCCCGATATTGCCCCCGTAGTCTTCATAACGTACGGCAATCTGGGTTTCGACATTCTCCGCGAAAGGCAGCGACAATTCGAGGAAAACCGCACTTACATCCCGGTCATGGTCGAAATTGAAGATACAATTAGAACATTCCAGGTTGTTGGTAATATAAAAGGTCTCGTTGACACTACCATCTGGATTGTAACTTAGAATTGCATCCGCAACCCCCGGGAAATTGATCGCGGGTGCCCTGGACTTAGCGCTTCGATCCCGGTACTGAGCGCCGGCTGCGAACTGCGCGGTGCCGCCGACCATCTCGAACAGCTCCCCCGAGATCACGGCATCGAAGACCGCCACGAGCGCCTTGATCTCGTAGACGGCCGCGTGCGTGGCGATAAAGCCGTTGCGACTCGACTTGAGATCCCGCATGACCGCAGCGCAGTCGCCGTATTCTTCCGCGTCGTAGGCGTCGAGCCCCTGTCGAAAGTGCGGCGACAGCACCGCGAGCCCCTGCGTAAGGAACTCGCTGCCGTCGCAATCCTTGCAGTCGGCCCAACTCGCGCGAATCAGGTCGCGCGCTTCGGTGGGAATCGAGGAGGCTTGATCGAGACCGGCCACGAATCGGTCCGCG
>JADFOC010000279.1 GCA_022563075.1 Pseudomonadota bacterium | reverse complement strand
CGAGCGGGATCATGGCGCCAAGTAAAATAACCACGGGCCAATCCACGCCGGCATAAAATTCTCTTACCGGCACGATATTGGTCAGCGCCATCACCACTGTCGCCATCCCAAGTGCCAGCTGAATAGAAATCAATCCGGTCGCGGCCGCCAGTATCGCCAGCATAAAAGTTATCAGCGCTGGCATTGCTTTGGCCGAATGACCAAAGTCGAGATCACGAGGCGCCAGCGGATAGCAATCAAGCTTGGCAATAGCTTCCTTCAATTCATACTCTTCACCATGCAACAACAATACATCACCAATCTTAAACTGGAAGTCACGCAAGCGATTATGCTGTGAAGTGCCCGACCGCGAAGCAGCCAGCAGATTAATTCCATACTTTCGATTAAACCGAATTTGCGCCGGTGTACGACCAACGATTGGTGAATTTGGAGTAATTACTATTTCTATAACTTGAGAGTCTTCAGAGTGCAATATTTCATTGCGAGCATTTTCTGCCGAGAGTAATTGAAAATTATACACTGTAGCGAACTTATCGATATCCTCATGTGAACCCTGTAACATCAGTAAGTCATTAGTAGAAAGAATGTGGCGCCTGTAGATAACCGGCATTTTTTCACGCTTATGCACCATCGATAACAGGTCCATTTTCTGTTCGTTTAACAGATCCTTCAACTCGCCTACCGTCTTGCCTAACAATGTCGTTTCTTCGGTTACTTTTAATTCGAACAAGTATTTCTCAACATTGAACAACTCCAGTCCCACCGACTGTTTTCGTACCTTGACTAACTTCCAGCCAATTAACAGCATGAAAAGTATTCCGCAAACGGCGATGCCACCTCCCACCGGTGCAAAATCAAACATGGTGAAGGCTTCACCCGTTACTTGCTGGCGGTAGTTTGCAATCAAGATGTTGGGTGGGGTCCCGATGAGAGTAACCAGGCCTCCAAGAATAGAGCCGAAGGATAATGGCATTAACACCGTTGCTGGCGAACGTCCTGCCTTGATAGTTGACTGGATGGCGATTGGCATTAGCAGAGCTAATGCGCCCACATTATTCATAAACATCGAAAGGAATGCGGCAAGAAATGTCAGCGTAGCCATGTGAAGATAAGGATTCGAAGAAACTGGTTCAATTATCTGGGTAATAAACTCAAGCGCACCCGATTTGGTGAGGCCGTAACTAACAATTAAGACCAACACTACGGTAATGGTGGCTGGATTGCCGAAACCCGAGAACAATTCAGTTTGCGGCACCAGTCCGAACAGGCTGGCTGTGAACAATGCCCCCAGTGCCACGATGTCATAGCGCCACCTGCCCCACACCAGAAGCACCAGCAGCGCGGCTAGAATTGAGAGAAGCATGAATTGATCTGTACTCATGTACTACCCTGACGGTGTTTAGTGGTAGCGATTCAATCAAACAATGTCGAATTCCAATTCTCCTATCCCATCAATCTCGGCTTTCAGATGATCACCGACATTGACAGCGCTCACCCCAGCAGGGGTTCCGGTGTAAATCAGATCGCCGGCTTTTAATGCATAGAATTTAGACAGAGCGCTGATGATTTCTGGCACCGTCCAGATCATTTCTGCCACGTCGGCATCTTGTCTAATCTTATCATTCACCCACAATCTTATACGCGCCTGCCGAGGATGCTTTGAATTAGTGAGGGGATTGATCGCCGATATTGGAGCCGACTCATCGAAACCCTTGGCTACATCCCAGGGCCAGCCCTTGCTTTTTGCCTCAGCTTGCAGGTCCCTCCTGGTGAAATCGATCCCAACAGCATAACCATAGACACAGTCAAGCGCTGCTTCAACTGCAATAGCCTCGCCGCCTGCAGCCAAGGCCACCACGAGCTCCACTTCATGATGCAGATCATTGGTGCTCTGGGGATATTTCACCGTTTGCTTATCCACCACTATGGCATTGGCTGGTTTACTGAAGAAAACAGGTGAGTACCGCTTTGGATCGCCGCCCATCTCCCTTACGTGAGCGCTGTAATTTTGTCCTACACAGTAAATGCGATGCACCGGAAACAACATGTCAGTGCCGTTAATAGACACCGAGGGTATTTTTTCGGGTGTAAAAATATATTCCATTTATAATTCCTTGGTGGTTTCAGTAATTTCATTGCCCAGGGCAGCCGAGGGCAGCCGGCAAATTTAAAGCAGTGGAATCTTGTCGATTGGGAAAGAGATTCAGGCCGCTGCGCCGTTCTACCCGCTGCAAACTACTGCGCAGATCACAGTAGTGCACATGCTGATTCAGATTCCACGGAAAGATAAATGCAACTAGCGCTGATTCGGTGGCAACAACTTTAAAAAAAGCAGCAGGCCGGCTAAAGCTGTTACCTGTTCGAGTATTTACTGCTGGCTGAATTTTATATAGCGGACCACTGATCACGAACACTTCACCAACCCGCCGCGCCAATTCGTTTATCGACTGATCCAGACGAGACCAACTGCCGGTTCTTAGGTCACTCGGCAGGGGAGCCATATTGCTTAAGTAATTCAATTCAGGCCAATAAGGCGTGTCGGCAAAGCTGCTCAACGGCACCAGGCGACCTCGATCCTCTGGCTTAATAGTGATTTCATTTACTCGATAATTTCGATCCTGCTGATCGCTTAAATCCAGTTGGGCAAAACCAGGGCCTCCATTCAGTAATTGCACAGACGTCGAATCCGGTACCACCAAGTTGTCCGCTGCCCACAACCTGGGCAGTAAAGAAGCGATACCTATGGTTCCGGCCAGTACCCGATAGGCCACCCAATCTGCCAATCCGCTCTGATGGTTTATGGATGCCGCGAATAAATGGTGAACCACGGTGACGTTATTCTCGGCTTCTCCCACAGGACAGCCGTTCAGGCAATGGGAAATATGCACAGTCTGTGCGGTGGCGCTAGTCACGGCGAGGAGGATGCAGAGATGGCTAACCCATCGGATAGGGATTTTGTTTATGTACTTCATCACAACGCTTCATTATGTCGTCACTTAGTGTTATATCCAGGGCCGCCAACGATTCATCCAGCTGATCCGCGCTGCGTGCGCCAATTATTGTAGAAGCCACGAAATCGAAATTCATACTCCAGGCAGTTGCCAGAGTGACTGGTGACATCTCGGCCTGTTTGGCGATTTCCAGAAACTTGGCGGTAGCAGCAAGCGTTTTCTCATTAACAAACCGCTTGCCCATGGCTTTTTGTCGCGGATTATCGTCATAATAATAATCACCAAATCGACAATTTCTCGGCATTTCATCCTGGCTATATTTTCCACTGAGTACTCCACCTCCAATGGGCGAATAGGCTAATAGAGACACCTGTTCCCTTCGGCAAACGTTAGCCAATTCATCTAGAAAACGTGTATTTATTAGCGAAAAATTATTTTGTATCGATTGAAATCTAGCCAGTCCGGCATAGTCGGAAATTGTATTCGCCTTGGTCAAGCCATAAGCATTTTCATTGGAGGTCCCGAGGTAGCGTACTTTCCCCGTTTGAACCAATCGATCCAGCGCCGCCATCGATTCATCAATCGGCACCACGGTATCCGGCCAATGTACTTGATACAAGTCGATATAGTCGACACGCAATCGACGCAAACTTCCCTCAACAGCGGTTTCGAGATGATGCCTGTCGATCGCGGTTAAACCCTGACGAATAGGTGGCACAAACCAACCAGAAGCGGCACCGGCAACCTTGGTAGCGATTATCAGCGAATCACGATTCTTGGTTTGTATCCATTCGCCGAAGATCTCTTCCGTGACACCGACTAACTCTGCCGTTGGTGGCACCGGGTAAACTTCTGCCGTGTCGTAGAAATTAATGCCGCGATCGTATGCCTTACCCAGGATCTCGAATGAGGCCTTTTTGTCACTCCAGGTACCGAAACCCATGGTACCCATGCAAATCGGCGACACCCGCAATCCGCTCTTACCTACATAACGATAATCCATGCGACTTCCTTCCAATACTTGTTATTATTAATTAACCCAAATGCTGCCTGGCCCACATTCAGGTTATACAACTAACGGTGCGCAAGCATCACCGAGATAACCACCACCTCCACAATAACCCGCATCTTGCAATTGGATACGAATACCATCTGGATCGGAGAAATACAATTCCGGTGTACCCCCCTCGGCACCTCCGCGGTTTGGCATGCGCATACTTACCCAGTGCATCAAGGCTTGAGTATTGCCAGCGCTCTCGCGAGCGGATAAACCGTAGTCCGTCAGGCTTGCTAATATTGCATCCACCGAAAAATTTTCAACACTAAAGCAGACATGATCTATACGGCCAGGATTGCTGGGTTGGCCCTGCCGATTACCGCCGACATACATGAGGAACTGAATACCATCACCTACCCCAATGACTGGCGCATTGGGTC
This sequence comes from Pseudomonadota bacterium, assembly GCA_022563075.1. Lineage (GTDB taxonomy): Bacteria > Pseudomonadota > Gammaproteobacteria > Pseudomonadales > Pseudohongiellaceae > UBA9145. Next base: position 13 of record JADFOC010000279.1, on the reverse strand, counting down.
CTTGATAGGCCTG
>JADFOC010000278.1 GCA_022563075.1 Pseudomonadota bacterium | reverse complement strand
TGGTGTTGTTTGCCCAGCCGGAGCTGGATATCTCATTAAGCAAGCCGTCGTTGCGTCAATTGCGTCAGCGAATCACCTTTTCATTTGAAATCGAAGCCCTCGATAGAGAAGGTGTGGAGAGATACGTTGTGCATCGGTTGGCAACGGCTGGTTATAACGGGCCATTTCTGTTTTCTAAGCGAGCATTGGATTTTCTGTTTCGTGCCAGTGAAGGTATACCGCGCGTCATTAATATTCTTTCTCACAAGGCCTTGATGGTTGCATTTGGTAAAGGCGAACGATCAATTCAGATAGATCATATCAGGAGTGCGGCAGAAGACACGGAAGGAGTTGAGATTCCCGGCTTCAATTTCATGCCGGCGCTGATCGCGCTTGGCGGCCTGGTGGGTGGGGCAGTATTGGTATTTTACCTGGGCAGGTTTTATCTATGAGTCTAGTCAATGACATGTTGCGCGATTTGGATCAGCGCAGGAAAGAATCGGAAGGCACCAGCATTGCGATTAGATTGACCCCTGCTACTGAATTTCCTAACCTGCAAAAAAGTCGCACCGTATTGTATGTGTTAGCTGGCTTGGTGGCTCTCGCTTCCGGATTGGCCTATCTCTGGTGGCAACTGAATAGTGAGGCAATTCCGCAGCAATTGAACATTCGTCCACAACTCACTTCCACGGCTGGTGAATCTCAGGCCTTGGAAGAACCAGGCAGCAATGCTGAGATTGATGGCAGGGTCGCTCCCATATCTCAACAATTCGCAGCGCAAGAGACAATCCAGGTAAATCAACTATCGGTAACTCCACAACAAGATGAGAGCCACCCAGATCGAGAGGGTTCATCTAATTTATCTGCGCCGCCAGGCTCTCGGCAGAATGAGGGTGCATCAAACTCTTCCTTAAATAGTCAGGCAACTGAATTTGTAAGCATACGCGAATCGCGACCAGGAGTTGGAGAGTTGAATGATGATTCAAACAGCGAAGCTGTGCAGATTGCTCTACCAGGTACTGACGTTGAATCAGCTGTAGTGCTAAAAGATGCCGCAGAGCTATCTCCTGTGGAGATGGATACAATCTCCGTGCAACAAGCCCTGCGGCTTATTGCTAATAACCAATCTGATGCAGCGTACGCTACACTTGAACAATATATCTCTGAGAATCCCTATGCACATCAATCTCGAGAATTCTACGCCAATTTCCTGATGAGCCAAGGCTTGTGGCAACAGGCATTTGATTCAGTGGAATCCGGGCTTACATTGGCACCTAATCACCCTGGATATAAGAAAGTCAAAGCGCGAATACTCATTGCCAACGAAGAGTTTAAAGAGGCAGCAGAGCTACTGTTGAACCGCGCGCCCGAGGTATCCAGTGATCCCGTGTATCACGAAATACTTGCTTTTAGCCAGCTGACCAGCGGAGACTTTGAGGGTGCGATTAATAGCTACACCAGTCTGGTTCGTCAGGATCAGAGTCAGGGCAATTGGTGGTTCGGGTTTGCAAAAACTCAGGATCTGATGGGAAATTCACGAGCGGCCCGCCAAGCCTATACACGAGCCATGCAGTTACCCAGTCTGAGCGCTAATTTTCGTCTTCAAAGTCAGGAACGGCTTACTCTACTAAGCCAGTAATCAATCTATGACGCCTATAAAACAGAAAGTCCGCATCGGTGATCTTCTGGTCAAGAATGACGTCATCACCGAAACTCAGTTGATCACTGCGCTTGCCCAGCAAAAGGAGTCCGGTCAGAAGCTAGGTCGTGTGTTAATCGATCTGGAGTATCTGGATGAAGACCATTTCTTGAGTTTTCTCTCGCAGCAATTGGAAATACCCTTTATCGATTTGCGGCGCTATGACTTCGACGTCAGCCTGATCCATCGCCTTCCCGAGAATTACGCCAGACGTTATCGAGCGATTGTCCTCTCCGATCGGGATTCGCAGTTACTCGTTGGCATGGCAGATCCGATGGATATATTTGCGTTCGACGAGTTGGAACGCATACTGCAGCAACCGATTAGACAGGCCGTAGTCAGGGAAAGCGAACTGCTGAATACGCTAGATCTGGTGTATCGGCGTACCGAAGACATTGCCAGTTTCGCTGAGGAGCTTGATGAGGAACTAACCGATGGTCAGTTCGATCTGGAAGCATTGAGCTTAGGTGCCGACGACAGCGATGCACCGGTGGTTAAACTATTACAATCCATTTTTGAAGACGCGGTACAGATTCGGGCATCAGACATTCATATTGAGCCCGATGAAAATGTATTACGCATTCGGCAGCGAGTTGATGGCGTGCTGCAAGAACAAATCATGAAGGAACGTCGCATCGCTCCGGCATTGGTGCTTCGATTGAAGCTTCTGTCAGGCTTGGACATCTCTGAGAAAAGACTGCCACAGGATGGCCGATTTACTCTGAAGGTAAAGGGACGCAAGATCGATGTGCGTCTTTCCACCATGCCCATTACCAATGGCGAATCTGTGGTGATGCGTCTACTGGACCAGACCGAAGGCGCAACCAAGCTGGATAATGTAGGAATGCCAGCGGAAATGCTGACGCGATTCCGAAAATTAATTCACATGCCGCATGGACTAATATTGGTAACGGGTCCTACCGGTAGCGGCAAGACCACAACCCTGTATGGGGCTTTGCAAGAACTAAACGAAGTTGGTAAGAAAATCATCACGGTAGAAGACCCGGTCGAATATCGCCTGTCTCGCATCAACCAGGTGCAAATCAATCCGAAAATAGATTTAAGCTTTGCCCGGGTGCTGCGGTCTGCCCTCAGACAAGATCCCGATATACTCTTAGTTGGTGAGATTCGAGATACGGAAACTGCTGAGATCGCATTGCGCGCTGCGATGACGGGCCATCTGGTGTTATCCACCTTGCATACCAATGATGCGGTTTCCAGCGCCATGCGTCTCATTGATATGGGCGCCGAAGGATTCCTCGCTGCCACTTCCCTGCGTGTCGTGTTGGCACAACGCTTGGTAAGACGTTTATGTGATAACTGTTATGAAGAGCACCAGCCCGATACTAAAGACCTGGCCTGGATGAAAGACTCGCTGGGTGATCAGGCGGAAAATATTTCTTTAAAGCGGGCGGTTGGTTGCCATCGTTGTAACAACACTGGTTATCGCGGTCGAATTGGCGTGTTTGAAATGCTGGTAATGCATGAAGAGCTTGCCGATGCACTACGGCGTAATAATACTTCAGATTTCGTGCGGATTGCGAAGCGCACGCCCGGTTATCAGCCATTGGTTATCAGTGCACTTAAGTTTGCGGCGGAGGGAATTACCAGTTTGGACGAAGTGCTGCGAGTGGCGGAACAGATAGATGAATCCAGCGATTTCATGGATGTGGCCTGATACAAGGATCTTCGACATGTCGAAACGCTTTATTCGAGTCAGTAAGCTTAGCAACTAAGATTAGATAATAGATTTCCTGATAAATCTGAGAACTTTAAATACTATGACCCAATTTCACTACAGCGGAAGAGATAACACAGGTGCGCTGGTGTCGGGTCACATCGATGCGGGGAATGCAGACGATGTGGCGGCACAGTTGTTTGGCGACAGCGTCACGCCGATCGAAATTCGAGAAGTAACAGCCCGACAAATAAGACCAAAAAAATCCACCGCTTCTACAAAACCCGAGCTCGGTCCTGATGCTTCTACCATCGATCACATCAATGCGTTTCTCGCCAGCAATAAGATTGAACTGGATGAATTGATCATGTTTGCCCGCCAGATGTATAGCCTCACCAAGGCAGGACTGCCTTTGGATCGGGCGCTTAAAGGACTGGAAGCATCACAAAGTAACCCTGCCTTCAGGAGAGTGTTAAAAGATGTCATCACCGGTTTGGAAAATGGCATGAATCTGGCGTCAGCTCTAGGTACGCATCCCAAAGTATTCTCCCAACTCTTTCTGAGTCTGGTACACGTGGGTGAGAATACCGGCCGTCTGGACAATGCCTTTCAGGAGATAGGCAAATATCTGATACTCGAAAAGAACACCAGGAAACAAGTAAAGAGTGCCACTCGATATCCATTGTTTGTTATGGCGGCGATGGTCGCTGCACTGGGGATAATTACCGTATTTGTTATTCCAGTGTTCTCCCAGGTTTTCGAGCGGCTCGGGGCTGATTTGCCATGGCAAACAGCCGCCCTAGTAAATACGTCAGATTTCGTTATAAATTACTGGCCTCTACTCCTTATTGTGATATTCGGTTCGATTTTCGGCTTTAGATACTATGTTAAAACCGAGCGTGGCCGGCTGAATTGGGACCAGCGAAAATTGAGACTTCCCCTGGCGGGCACTGTTTTTGAGAAGATCGCACTGGGTCGATTTGCCCGCACCTTTTCGATGGTGATGGGAGCAGGCTTACCCATCGTACAGGGACTTACCGTGGTGGCGG
>JADFOC010000277.1 GCA_022563075.1 Pseudomonadota bacterium | reverse complement strand
GAACTTTTCTTCTCCTTTCAAGCTCCATGACAACAGTTTACCTGTTTCATCCGTTATTAAAATGACGTCCAGCGAATGATCCAAGATGAATTGAAGATCCTTTTCTGCTTGCATGCGGTCCTCAAGTAGAGACTGGACGTGGCGTTTGGCCTGCTCCATCGCCGTTAGGCTGAGAGCACCCAGCAGCATCGCATAGACCAGCGTTTCCATGTAGTAGACTACATAGTAAAGATTATCGAACTGCATGTGAGCAGGCATCCAGCCCCGAATCGCAAGGAACGCGATGCTGCATAGTAATAGGCATATTCGACTCAGTGGCCAATCCACTCCGGTAGACCAAGCCCACCAGATCATCAGTCCTCTGGTGAGCAGCAAGGGGCAGAAAAAGAAGTACCAATTAAGCACACTAGCTTCGAACGCATTGGTTTGCCGATACACCACAGCTGCAAAAAACAGCAGCACAAGTACCGGCATTAAAAATTTAATTTTATACCCTTTCGTATTGCTTTCACGCAGGGCATGAAGAAGTACAAATGACGCGAAGAATTGTAATGAGGTTGACGCTGACAATAAAAAATTTTGTGGGAGTACGCCGGGAAATAGAATGAGCATGTTGTCGGCTAACTGGCGTAATAATTCCAATCCTCCGGCTGCGCAGGCTATAGCAAGATAACCCAACCGAGAGCTTCGATAATTCAGCCACAAACTGAGGGTGACCATGACATCGAGAGTGAGTACCAGAGCCTGCGGTAAGAGAAATTCCATGCTGCCTTTTAACTACGAGCCGGGGAAGCCACAGTAATTAGTGGATATCCGATGATGACTAGAATAGGGAAATTCGCATCATCTCCCTTTCGCTACTTTGATCCTTCACTGGGCTAGACAAGACTTTTGACACGACTTCGTTAAGTGTAGCTATTAAGATAGTCGAAAATAGGATATTTGCGCGATATGGGTGATTCTGTGAGATGGCGCCAGGCCAAACTTCATTAAAAAAGCTGGGAGCATCGCCACTGTCATTCTTTTTATACCCACGTCAATGGCGGCATGATAAGGCGGGGTGAGCTGCAGCGAAGCCCTCAATTCTGGCTCATTAATGCCACTATCACGCCTGGACTTTAGGGGCTCTTCTGACCTTTTTTCTCCGCTGGCACCGGTTTCGGCCAATAGACAGAAATGTAACCTGGCCACGTAGAAGGTTTTACCAGATCTAATTCGAAATCGTTAGCCTCAGCTATGCTAGTGAGGTTCCCTAGGTCATTCAGATTCAGATTCAGAATAAACGTAAACTAAAAACCTATTACTGCGTTATTCCTGAATAACAAAATACAAAATGTAAACAGGATTAAAATTACATGGTCACGAACAAGCGCTTCTATTATCTGTGGTTGATTCTAGGATTGATGTTTCAGGGTTCCAATGCAGATACCATCAAGATACTGGAATGGAATATAAGCGGAAATGAGTTGAACGGTAATATCACCAATCAAAACGCCGCCACCGCAATTTTTGATAGTGAGGATGCAGACATCATCACCTTGCAAGAAACCAGCAACGGTGCGGATGAAATTGCCACCATCCTGGCCGCAAATTATGATCTGGCCGTTGCTACAAATGGACAAGAAATTTGGGTGAAAAATAGCGGTCGATTCGTGATCGATAGCACCGGCACCTGGGTCGGTCGATGTAACAATATTCCCCTCGATGGAGCCATGGTTTCTATCAAAGACCTCAATTCAAATAGTGTTAGCGTATTTGTCTACAGTGCACACTTCTGTATTCCAGATACCTTCGCCGGCAATGTCGACACTAATCCCAACGTCAGCAACGAAGACCAGCAGGAACACCTGTGCAATATCATCAATAACATGGAAGCAAACGCGGTTCTGGGTGCGGTAATCATTGGTGCTGATTTTAATGATATCAATATTCCAGCAGGAGAAAGCCTGATTAGTTTTCTGGAGGGCACCGGCACTCTTAACGGAGGATTCTGCAGTGCAACCGCAATCGATATGATAGACGTAGTCACCACAGATGTAACTCACATCATGGCAACAGGAAGCCAGGATCTTTTTAGTGCGACGGCAGCGGGCAACCCTTCATTTGGCCAACACGGCTATGTTGTGGCTACTGTGGAATTGGCTAGTGATGAATCTGAGGCGGAGCCAGATCCTGCAACAACGAAGGGAACGGACGGCAATTCCAGCACGGCGGTTATTAGTGGCAGGGTGTCTATCGATGGTGGCAGCGATAGCGTCGGGACCGTTGTAGAGTCGGATAATATTGCTATTACTGGCAGCATAATGCCTGAGCAGGATCATATTAGTCTGATTGGGAATTTATATATAGTTCTTGAATACGATGGGCAACTATTCTTTAAAAATACATCTGACGCCTTCATCAGTTGGGACGGACGATTGGAAACGCTAGGCGTCTATCGCGACGATGTCACTCTACTAGCGAATATCGATATCGATGTCTATAGCGGCCAGTTATTGGGGCTGCGAGGCACTCTGAATATCTACTTCGCCTACTCGCAACAAGATATTCTCTACTACAACCTGGCTCCCATTAGTTTAGAAATTACACAGAACCCACAAGGCGCGACCGACACTGCTACCTCTGTTGCGCTGAGTTTCGATGGCGTGGACGATCGAGTCACCATACCCTACGATGCTTCTTTTCCAACCGAAGTGTTTAGCGCCGCTGCCTGGATAAATCTCGAAATCCCCAGCAGAAATTCGGCGATTATCGCGCGCGGCGAGGATGACAACTCTTTCAATCTGAGTTGGCAACTCTATGTTTCGCCGGAGGGAAATTTAATAACCATGGTGGAAGATACCAATGAGAACAACTACTGCTATCCCTACAATGACTGTGCTCCCGCCGGCAGCTGCGCCGTGGCAGATCAGATGGTAGCAGATGGAACCTGGCACCACGTGGCAGTCACCCGTAGCGCCGAGGCAGTAATTAGTTTTTATATAGACGGCGAGCTGCGTTCTGTTTGCGAAAATACCGGTGTCCCGTCGGTAAACAATTTTCAAGACATGTCGATAGGCGCTACTTTCGGAACCATTGGCCCGCCACCGGGCGGGGTCGAACCACCAACTTGGTTTTTTGGAGGACTGATCGACGACGCTGCGGTTTGGAATACGAACTTAAGTGATGCCGACGTACTGTCGGTTTATACCGATGGAGTCGACACCAGCAGTGCTTCATTGGTGGGGTTTTGGCGTTTCAACGAGGGCGAGAACCAAACCATCATCGATATCTCAAGTCGCGCGAATCATGGATATCTTGGCGCGTCCACCAGTCCAGATTCCGCAGATCCCAGTTGGATTTTCTTCTAAAGAATTGATCTCTAATTAAGGAGCAGAGATGTTAAGCAAGAGATTTAACCGTCACCTAGTTTCCATGTTCATCCTCCCCTGGGTTTCCTTGTTCGGTTGTGGCCAGGCACTGAGTAACATCGAAACGATTATAAATGTCGATGACTCTTCCTTCGATATACCGGTCCTCCAGGCTGGTACTGATTTTTATCGCGTTCAACTTCACTATGAAGATCCATATTGGAGCGTTGCCGACGCGACACTAGTGGCCGATGTTTCACCTAATTCAGGCGTCTATGTCGACGGGATTCTTAGTCTGAGTTGTGTCCTTTATCAAGGCCAGCACTATAGAGTGACAATGGGATTGGTAGACGGTGCAGATCCGCTGATGTTAGAGCTGCTAAGCTACGACGTTACTGACTGCACCAGCCCACCTTGTGATATCAAGCTGGAAAACGCGCAGATCTACACATTTGATAGTTTGGCCACCCAGGCAACCACTTTGACCATTAGCGGTAACACGATTGCAGCACTCGGTGCAGCCGCTACCGCCCAGAGCTGCACCCAAACTATCGATCTGGAAGGCAGAGTCGTGATTCCGGGTCTCAATGATAACCACGTACATTATTTCAATCGCATCAATGCAGGGGGGCATGTTGTTGCAGAAATGGATACCGCTCGCTCCCAAGCCGACGTGATTCGGATCTTACAGGAGGCCATCGCCATCCAGGCTGTGCCTGCCGTTACCGGTGCAACCACGGTTAGAAATTTCCTGGTCACCGAAGGAGGAAATCACCAGGCAGCACTGATCGAGGGCAGTTGGCCCGACCTGGCTGCTTTGAATGCGGTGGATAGACCTGTATTTCTCATCGAAGGCCGTGATAGTTCGGGCTGGGTAAATCAGGCCGCGAAAGATTTCTTCGACGCCGCCGGGGTGGGAAACGTGCAAGCCAACGGACAGGTATTTGATCCGGCGTCGGCTAAAAATCACCTGTTGAATCTGGAAAGCGATGCCGATAGACAAGCAGACTGGCTGGATAGGAATCGCTGGGCAGCAAGTGTTGGTATGACGGGGATGCAGAATTTTTCCGGCGAAGCGC
>JADFOC010000276.1 GCA_022563075.1 Pseudomonadota bacterium | reverse complement strand
TCTATTCAGTTGGCCTGGATCTCGAGTTGCCCACCGGCGTACTAGCTCAGCTATCGATGGCGGATGCGTTGGGCAATGCTCATATTCTCGGTACGCTGTTAGCGCCTCACGGCGTCGTCGCTATTCCGCCGGAAATATTCGGGCACTTGCTGCCCCTGTTTATTCATTCCGCGCCAGGTGTCATCTTTAATGGAATGCCGCCCTATTCGCTCTGGGAGCATCCTCCGGCACTGGGAAAAATTCCACCACACAGAACCGATACCGGGTGTTTGATTCTAGCGGAATGTTTTGGCTGCAAATCTATGATTCTGGTAAAAGATGTACAGGGTTTGTATACGGAAGATCCGAAACAGAATCCTCATGCTCAATTTATCGATCGAATAAGTGTGGCCGAACTTGCGGCGGAAAATCTTCCTACGCTTCCCTTCGATGAAGTCTTATTGGAAGTGCTTGAAACGGCTCAACAGGTACGCCAATTTCAACTGGTCGATGGCCGTAAACCAGAGAACATTGCCAGAGCAATCGATGGCGAACATGTAGGCACCATAGTGTATGCGAATTAGCTCGATCGCTTACTCCACTATCAGGAATTGGCCCATCATGCCGCGGTCTTCGTGTTCCAGAACATGACAGTGATACATGTAAGGAATTTCTTCGCTGCTAAAGTCGGTAAAGCGCATGATAATTCGCACCAGTTCTCCCGGACCCACCTTCACGGTATCTTTCCAGCCCATTTCATTGGCCGGTGGCGGCCGGCGATTGCGGTCGAGAATCTGAAACTGCCCGTTGTGCACATGAAAGGGATGGCTCATGGGAGAGTTATTGGAGAGTTCCCAGATTTCCGTGGTATTGAGTTTGATCCGTTCGTTGATGAAATCTAGTGCCATCTTGCGGCCATTGATGGAGAAGTTGCCACCCCCGTGACCGCCGCCATTACCATTGCGAAGGCCGGTACCGGGACCACGGTCATCGCCGCTGCGCTGACCGGTACCCATGCTTAACAAAAATTGCCGTGTGTTAGTGGCGGCGGATTCGGGCAGGCGGTAGATGGGGGCAAGCGATTCCGGTAGGGTCCCGTTGTCTTGCAGCTGTCCCTGCAAGCGAATGCTGAGTAGGTCGAAATCCTGGGTGTTCATCGAACGCATCATGGCACTCATGGCGCCAGGAAATTCAGGAAAGTAGGATGGTTTGCCCACGCTCACCAGGTTGACATCGCGACCGTCACTGAAGTCCACTACGATCTCGGCCCGTTCTGCCGGCGCCAGTTCGACGTTGGTCAGCGTCACCGGCCTTTCCAATAAACCCCCGTCGCTGGCGATCTGCTGAAATGCACGGCCATCACTGAAAGCAAAAATAAAGGTACGTGCATTGGCGGCGTTGAGCAGTCGAAATCGAACCAAACGAGTGCTGGGTACGAAGTAGGGCTGCCAGGTGCCGTTGACCAGAATAGTGTTGCCGCGCATTCCCACCACCATGTCTTCATAATCAGACATGTACCGAAAAGAACCATCGGCGTTGAATCGGCGATCCTGAACAATCAGCGGTATGTCATCCACACCGTAAGTCGACGGTAGCTCTACTTGTTGAGTATCATCCTCGACGATGATCATGCCGGCCAGGCCCTTGTATACCTGCTCACCGGCGGTGATTAACATGTGAGAGTGATACCAGAATGTGCCCGCAAATTGCACCACTGTAAACCGCGGGTTCCAGGTGTCCCCATTTGCAATCACCTGGTGGGGTCCACCGTCTTCACTGGTGGGCAAATGAAATCCGTGCCAATGAAGCGTAGTAGGCTCACCCAGCTGGTTTTCAATATGCAAAGAAACTGATTCGTTGCGATGAAAGTGTAAGGTGGGTCCAAGGTAACTTCCGTTGATACCAAAAGTGGCTGTAGTCGTATCGGTTAAAAATGTACTGGACCCCTGCTGCAGAATAAGTTGAAATTGCCGCACATTGCCGGTGAGTTCACCTTGGGCTAGCTGAGGAATCTTCAATGGATTGACCGAGTCCGTATCCGACTGCGCGATCGCGAGTGAAGGAATACCCAGCCCGGTGCTTGCCCCCAGCGAGCTGATACCAAGGGCTTTCAGTGCCTTGCGTCGTGTGATCATTGCCTAAAGTCCAGAGTTTAATTGTGAGCCGTTTAACAGCTAGCCAGGCAGGAGATTGTTCCCGCTCAATGGGATTGGCAAAGCCTTGCCTCAACGCAAGGCAATTTCAGTATATGGATAAGGGGGTCGGCTAAGAAGTCATATACTATAAATAATGGCTAAGATAGGCCGGCGCCTCTAAAAGTAGATCTGACCCCTTTCTTGTTTGTCGTAATAAATAGCCATGCCGGAAGTCCACTCTTGGCATAGATGGAGATAGCTTAGGCAACAAGTTATGATAAGCGAATTCAAGCACATCAAACTATTTTTGATAGTGCGGCGGAAAAATGATACTTGGTAAATACTATAGCCTCAATGAATTCAGAAGAATAAGTTGCAGAATCCTTCATCGTAGTCTGCATTTTTCTGATCCACTATGATCCTGCGGAGTTTAATAGAGGATCTATCAGGGGGCATTAGAGAATATTCCTGATTCCCCACTCTCCTGTTATGTACACACAGTACTGAATGCTGAAACTTTTTTGTCAATGGATCGAACTATGGGCGACCACATCATAGAAACCAGCGGCTTGACGATGTACTACGGACATCAGCGCGGCATCATCGATGTCAATCTACGCGTCAGAAAAGGCGAGATATTTGGATTCCTGGGACCCAATGGCGCCGGTAAAACCACGGTGCAGCGAGTCTTGATGGATGTGATTCGACCCACCCGGGGCAGTGCCACTATTTTCGGGTTGGATTGCCAAAAACAAGGAGTAGACATCCGTAAACAGGTTGGGTATCTACCCAGTGAACTGAGTCTCTACCCCAACATGAAGGCAGATGCATTCTTACAGATGCTGGCCTCGTTACGGGAGGAGAGAGTCGATCTAACTTTTCGACAGCAGTTGTATGAGCGTCTCAATCTCGACCCCTCGCGCAAGATGAAAACATATTCGCGTGGCAACAAACAAAAGATCGGTATCGTCGCCGCCTTCATGGGCAAGCCAGAATTACTGGTGTTGGACGAGCCAACATCCGGCCTGGATCCAATCATGCAACAAGTCGTGCTGTCACTGGTGCAGGAAACCAAAGATGACGGTCGCAGCGTCTTCTTCTCCTCCCATAATTTGCCGGAAGTACAGGCGGTTTGTGATCGAGTTGGCATTATCCGGGAAGGGCAGCTAGTCAAAACAGACAGCGTAGAAACCCTGACGGAACAACAATTCAAACGACTTCAGATTGGCTTCCGAGAATTACCCCCGGCCGATGCCTTCGACTTCGATGGCGTCACCGAAACCAAGCGAGACGGACTGACGGTGACCCTGGAAATTGCTAAAGGGTTGAACAAAGTCATGGGGATTGCCGTGACCTACGGCATTGAAGACATCGAAACCCTGCCGGTCAGCCTGGAGGAAATATTTCTGACCTTCTATGACCGTGAACCACACGGGGGCAATCGTGCTTAGCCTGCTCAAACATGAGTTGGGGTCCCGCCGGTTGGCGGTGCTTGGCTGGGGTATTGCCCTGGCACTGTTCGCGGTCATGTATATCGCCATCTACCCGCAATTGAGTGCACAACTGGATTCTTTTCGGGCGCTGTTTGACCTGCCCATGTATCGAGCATTTGGCATGGAGATAACTTCCTTCGAAGGGTTTATCGCGTCCATGGTGATTCAATTCATACCGATCATGTTGGCTATCTACGTCATCATGAGCAGTACCGAAACCCTTGCCGGCGAAGAAGACAAGGGCACCCTGGAATTGGTAGTGGCCATGCCACTGAAGCGCTGGCATATCGTGTTGGTGAAGGCCACTGCCTTGGCCATAGTCACCCTGCTGATTCTGACCATTGCCGGCGTCGGTGGTGCCATCGCACTGGTCGCGATAAAAACCTCGCTGGTGGTTGATCTCACCGCCATGCAACTCTTTCTCGGAATTCTCAGCGCCTGGCCGATTACCCTGGCGGTGCTGATGATTGGCTTATTCTTTAGCGCCTGCTGCCCGAATCAACGGTCGGCGGCGATGGCCACTACGACTATCTATGTGGTCAGCTATTTTGTCGAATCCCTGGCGGCACTGGTTGAATCTCTGGATACGGTTAAAGCCTTCTCAGTGTTCTCCTATTTCGATTCCACTGCAGCCTTGTTTACGGAGGGCATTCGGGCGGGCGATGTGGCGGTACTGTTGGCTACGGCGGCATTCTTTTTGGTATTGGCTCTGATCAGTTTCGAGCGCAGAGACATCACCGTGGGCCAATGGCCCTGGCAGCGCGCAAAATCGGGGCAGAAAAATTAGAATAATAGGGAACTGATTAAGACTGCGTAGCGGGTGCGCGCA
>JADFOC010000275.1 GCA_022563075.1 Pseudomonadota bacterium | reverse complement strand
AATACGAGACCGTAAGAGAGAACTACGTGCTTACTGACGGTCTCCGCATCATGCAGATTTCCTATGTGCATCCACTGACCCACGTGGAAGGCATGCTGGTGGCCTATCTACCAAAAGAAAAGATACTCATAGAGGCAGACTTGTTTGACACGCCGGTACCAGGGGAAAGATTCCATAGCTCCTCCAGTTCGGCCCACAGAAGCTTGTATAATCACGTGCAACGGCTGAACCTCAAGGTCGACACCATCGTGCCGATTCATGGCCAGCCGGTGTCATGGGATGACTTCATCGCCGTATTGGATGACAACTAATATGCAGCGCTGCAATCTCTCACCGTTTTGCATCGCCGTTTCTGAATTGGTAGTGACACTCACTAGTGGCACTGACAGCGACCGCCGTTGTAGCACAAGACTATCAAGCCAAACTCACTGAATATGGTTATCCAGACTTGCGTGGCGTCTGGAATTTATCCACCCCTACTCTGTTGGAGCATCCAGAGCACTCCGGGAACAGAGAATTTCTCACCAGCGCAGAAATTGTCGACAAAGCGCGCCAAAAAGGCCGTCTCTAAGAATTAAGTTCGGTCGAATTGTTAACTATTCTAAGCGACGCCAGGTCAGGGTGGCGGTCGTTCTACCTGATGCACTCTTGAGGGAGAGTTTTAGAAACTCATCGGTGAATTCGAAGTAGCGTATATTGTCCTGCCCGACCCAGCCACCCCGCATCGGAGAACCTTCGACATGATGGATCACTACACCCTGGTCAAGATCGAAACTGACCGTCCCCCAATAGGCAAACCCTGAAGTCATCTGTTCCGATGACTGCGCCGCGCGCTCTGGCAGGTTGCGTGGCATCCCAATTCCGGTCATATTTCCATAGGCGTCATAACTCAGGCGGCCGATGTAATCCATATCGTTTGCTTCACCTTGCGCCGGATAGGTGACATAGCTGACCAATTCATAGTCACCAATGAATTTTTGTCTGATGACATCCAACTCACTGGCGGCATGAAGTAGCGGTTGGCAAACGAAGCAAAAAGCGACTCCCAGGATTACAAATATTTTGCCCGAACTAGCTGACCATTGCATAGCTATCGCCTTCCTGTTATTAAGAATTATTAACGTGTCCCGTAATTCTGTGGCGTTTCTCCAACGTAGCGAAACATCGCCATGCCGATAAACATCTCATCGTAGGTCTGTTCGCCGAAACGTACTGTGGCATTAGGATCAGGGTTATAGGGGTTTTGCGCAGAGTTATCGAATGCACCCGAGACAATAATCTTGGTGCCTGCTGGCATCAACTTAGGTTCAGCCAGGTGATACACATATTGCCAGGCGAATTGATAATTGGGTACCGAGAGCAATTCCTCGGTGCTGCCATCGGGGTACACTGCGGTATAGCGCATAGCCTTGCCTCGATAATGCATGTGTGGCGTCATGCCATACAGCACAAAGTCTCGATTAAAAGTCCTCGATGCCTGGAGCCGGTGATTTCTCTCGTTGGGAAGTAGGCGAAAAGAGGCGTTCACGATTGGCTCATCACGCATGACATTGGCCGGCGGTGAATCCCAGAAGTAGAGTCCGATCTGCGTCTGGTCCGTGGTTTCCTTACCGGTAGTGGTGTAATGCAATTCCATGATGATGTCTTTCGAAGCCGGTAGTAGTTGTCCGGAATGATCTGGAAAATCCACCGGCACGCGCCCTGGGGTCCAACCGATAAGATAGGACCGGCTCGCTAGTCCGCCACTACTGTCCTTGTCGGTTAAGTAGGCGGCCACATGGTGCACAACGTCACGATTGCCCGGATTCACATCGATTTTTCTAATCCATTTGTTCTCCGTATTCTGATTGATGATTCTCACGTGGTAATAGTCCAATAAACCGGTGGCTGGAATAGTTTGGGGCTCAATTTTCAAAATGTAATCTGGTTCGCCTAGAGGCCATTGTGGATTCTCCAGCACAATTTCTGTCAATGGATCAGGCTCGCTTGCCGCTTTCTGCGAGCCCATGGCAATCCAATGCAACAGGGTCTGCTCTTCGGCAACGGTAAGCTCGTTCACGCCGTCCAGGTGACCAACTTCCCGGTCTACCTGACCCGGCGGCATGCGTCGAGTCAATATGGTTTCACGAATCATCGGACTCCAGCCCTGCACCATTTGGTGGCTGGTCATCGCCCACGGGGCAATGCCCCCTTGGTTATGGCATGACACGCAGCGACGCTCCAAAATAGGGACTACGTCTGCCGCGTAGGAAATACCTGCGGTTTGGTGTTCGGTTCTGGAGGGGTAGCGCAATTCACAATTGAAATCTACTAGGCGGGTGCTGCGCTGCGGTGACTCACCGATTTGTACTGAATTCAACGCGGATACCAACATCTCATCCCCTATCGAACCCTGCCAAAGAACCAGGCCATCGCGTGGCCGTAGTATGAAAGTCTCTCCTATGTAAGTGGCATGCAATGATTCCGCGATCGATTGCGCCTGGTCCATCAGGACGGGAACCTCATTGCCAGCATCTTCAAATAACGCGGCAACATTGGCACGGCTAGCATCGGGCATGGAGTTCAACAGCATGAAAGTGAACTCGTCATCAGCAAATTGCCGCTGCAGAGAGTTGAACTGGCTGAGGATGGTTGGATTATCGGCACAGCTCGTGCTCTGCATGGTGAGGACCATGGCTTTGCTGTCGCCGTAGCGACTCATCTGCTGAAAGTCACCTCGATGATCGATCAGCCCGAAATCACCTACCTGCGACAGTTGCGCATTTGCCACAGGAGGAAACGATAACAACAAGATTAACCATTTTAATCGGTACTTCATGATTTTCTCCAGATGCTGTTTTTTTGCATGCAGATCCTTTCTTTTACAATTCTATTGAGCTTTCCTAGTACCCCACTGCAGCGCCGTCTCCTCTGCGAGAATCCGATGCACCCAGAAACAGCCCGTTTTCACGATCATGGTACACACCCATGGCCGCTCCCTGCGATCCTCTTTCGCTAAACCGGTGACCTCTCGCCTCATACAGCCGGATGGTATCCGGCGAGAGTGACTTGCTCTCCATGCTGGTGACGTCCGGCAACCATTGGTGATGAATACGTCCTGCTTCTACCGACTCGGCAATATTATAGTCGTGATCGATCACATTCAATATCAGTTGTAAGGTTGTGTTGATAATGGTCTTGCCGCCGGGACTGCCTACCGCGAAAACCGGTTTACCATATTGCGCCACGATTGTAGGCGTCATACTGGAGAGCATGCGTTTTTCCGGAGCAATTAAATTGGGAGCTGTTCCAATTTGTCCATACCTATTGGTGACACCTGGCACCGCATTAAAATCACCCATCTCGTTGTTTAACAGATAACCACCGTCTGCAACCACGATGCCCGATCCATACCCGAATTCCAAAGTGTAGGTCATGCTCACCATGTTGCCATCTTTGTCGACGATGGAAAAATGGGTGGTTTCTTCGCTCTCGTAACTATTGGCAAATTGCTCTGGATTACTCTCCGATGCTTTGTCCAGATCGATGGACGCACGCAGTGTGGCGGCATAGTCCTTATCCATCAGCTGAGTCAATGGCATGCCTTCATTAAAATCTGGATCCCCCAGATGTTCTGCTCGGTCAGCGTAGGCGCGGCGCATAGATTCGGTGAGGACATGCAGGTATAACGCGGAGTTGTGCCCCATCGCCTTGAGATCGAAGCCTTCCAGAATATTCAGCATTTCAACCAGAACCACTCCGCCCGAACTTGGAGGGGGCATACTCACTATTTCATAACCGCGATAGTTGCCGCGAATTGGCGCTCTCTCCACGGCTTGGTAACTCGCTAGATCTTGTTCGGTAATGAGGCCCCCGTTGGCTTGCATAAACTCGGCGAGGCGCCTCGCATTCTCACCTTTATAAAAACCATTCAGCCCCTGATTCTGGATTAGTTCGAGAGTATGGGCCAAATCCGGTTGCCGCCAGGTTTCACCTAGTTGGTAGAGCGAACCATCGGCTTTTAAAAACTTGGCAGCGGTAGCAGGGTACTGATCGAAGCGGGACTTGTTGCGGGAGAAGCTGGAAAATAATGCATAAGTTATCGGGATACCCTCTTTGGCAAGTTTCACCGCCGGCGCAACCAGGTAGACCGTCGGCGTCGTGGGAGCATAGTCCTGAATATCGAGAATGGCACGCCGGGCCTGAAGCCTCGCGCCAACCAGCGCGGCCAACAACCTCCGGACGTTTTCGTCCGCCTCGCCGAGCGCCCGGAGCCGGTCGAGACCTTCGGAAAGAAACGCCTCTCACAACTGGCGGGCAAACGGCTGCACGTCTATGTCGACGAGACACGCCCGCTCTTGCAAGGTGCGCGGCTCACCGCCTGGGAGCTCAAGCGGCATGGAATCGAGTCGACGCTGATCTGCGATTCGGCTGCCGCACAGGTTCTCCGCGGGGGAAAGGTCC
>JADFOC010000274.1 GCA_022563075.1 Pseudomonadota bacterium | reverse complement strand
ATAGCCGAGATGCGTAGGCTGAGCCTTGGCCCCGAAGCCCGTACTTTGAACGATCGTTGTTTAATGAACGCACGTACCGGTCCACCGATGGTGTCGGGTTCCTACAACAATAACATGCAACTCATACAAACCAAGGATCACATCATCATAGTCAGTGAAATGATACATCACGCGCGAATCATCCGACTGGATAGCGAGCACCATACGCGTCAACTCAAATGGGAGGGTGATTCCATCGCCCATTGGGAAGGCGACACCCTGGTGATCAACACGCAAAATTATTACTATCCCATAGGCTGGAGAGGGACCTCCCGCGCTCTGAAGGTGGAAGAGCGTTTCAGGTGGATAGACGCCGACACCTTAGAGTACGATTTTACCGTGGAAGATCCGCTGTCCTGGGATGTCAGTTGGTCGGCAAAACTCCCGATGCGTCGGATCGACGATCCACTCTATGAATATGCCTGCCATGAAGGCAACCATGGTCTCGCGGGTATTCTGGCTGGCTGGCGACGCTACGAGAGCATGGGCATGAACGGTGACGGCACGCCCAAGGAATAGTTGTACTAGACAATAAAAGGGTTGCTGACAACTGGGAATCAATCGAATTCCGATTGGTCTCCGTCCCGGATTTATAAGGACTGCATAGCATGTCCTGAAACCCGCAATCCTGAACCAATGGCTGAGCTTAATTACTATCTAGAGGCAATCTGAAGGCGAGGTATTCCGCACCGGAGGGTGGTCCCATTCTACCGCCACCGGCGGCGATAACCACAAACTGTCGACCACCCACACTGTACATGGCGGGTGTGGCAAAACCGGCGGCCGGCAGATCGGTTTCCCAGAGTATCGAACCATCAGCGCTGTCATAGGCGCGAAACTTTCGATCTGGTGTCGCGGCGATAAAGATTAGACCCGATGCGGTCACTACCGGGCCACCATAACTCTCCGCACCGTAGCCCAAATCCGGGTGGCTGGGATAGTTTCCAAAATTTATCTGCCAATCAATCTCACCGGTGGCCAAATCGATCGAGTTGAGTGTGCCCCACGGTGGTGTGTTGCCCGGTAGACCTTCGTGATCTCGTACCCGCAGATAACCTGCGAATCCATAGCGAAAATCGGTGCTGGAGGAGACATCCTGCTCAGTGCCGATGTCCGCCGAACGCACATAGGACAGTATGGCATTTCTCTCGATCTCGCTGAGGTTATCCAGGGGTGGCATACGACCGCGACCCTCGCGTATCACCGATATCATTTGCTCCGAGCTGATGCGATTAGTGATACCAATAAGGCTCGGGCCCACGTCGGTGCCGGCTCGGTCTTCACCATGACAGGCGCCGCAGGTTTGCACATAGATACCACGATTAATAGCATCGACGGGTATCTTTATCAGACGAATTATTCCGCCAATTTCCTGCGCGTTTAGAATCAACTTATGATCAATAGGATCGTAAGCGGAACCACCCCATTCCGATCCTCCATCGAAGGCCGGATAAATTAGCGCGCCGGCCAAGCTGGGAGGAGCCCAGGGTCGTTGATCAAGATCCTTGATCAATTCGGCTACATGATTGATAGCAGCCGGACTTCGGGTCGTCATTTCAAATTCTTGTCGAGTAAAGATAACTGAGGAAACCGGCTGAGTCGCTGCCACTTCTTCGCCTGGTACATCACTCGAAGATGTTTCTACGTCATATATTTCATAAAGCGACTCACCGGTATCGCGGTTAAACAGGAAAAGCTGGCCTGATTTAGTGGTGAGGGCTACCGCATCGATCAGCACACCATCCCGTTCCAGCTGCACCAGGGTCGGAGGAGAGGGTAAATCCCGATCCCATAGATCGTGACGAATGGTTTGATAATGCCAGCGGTATTCACCGGTGCGTGCATCCAGCGCTATCAGGGAGTTAGCAAATAGATTGTCACCCTTGCGTGATGCGCCAAAAAAATCCGGTGTGGCGGAGCCGGTTGGAACGAATACCATGCCGCGTTCTTCATCAAGCGCCATACCGGTCCAGTTGTTGGCGCCGCCAGCAGACGTCAAAGAGCCCTCTTCCCACGTTTCTGAACCCAATCCACCGCTGAGGGGCAGGCTGTTAAAGTGCCATAGCTCCTCACCGTCGATCACGCTGTAGGCGCGAATCACACCTGCCAAGGCGATGTCACTCTCGGTGGTCGAAAATCCCAGGATGACCGTATCTTCGAAGATGACGCCGGGGACGCTGGTAAACATCGGACCGGATTTACCAGTTGGGGTTAGGTCAAGCTTGCCGTTATCACCAAAGCTGGTGATCGGTTGACCGGTATCGGCATTGAGAGCAATCAGTTTGCGGCCCGCTGCATAGAGCAGTCGCCGGTCCTCTCCGTCTTTCCACCACATGAGTCCGCGCTGTGTTGCCTCACTCTCGCTGGACTCGTAACGCCAGATTTCTTCACCGGTGGCCGCGTTTAAGGCAAAGGCAACCAGACGCGGGGACAGACCATAGAGGATACCATCTATGATCAGAGGGCTGGTGTGCATGAGGGAACCACCCTCACGTAATTCCCCGGAATTATAGCTCCACGCCAACTCGAGCTGGCTGACATTTTCCTTGGTGATCTGTGTCAATTCGGAGTAGTGGGTACGAGCGGAGTCACCCAGATAAGTATCCCAGTTACTGAGCAATATCTGGTTTTCTACTGGCGATTCAGATGAACAGGCTGTGACTAGCAGGAGTAGAAAAGGGAGAGTAAGTGCTTTCATGAATTCTGTTGCTTGATTGCCCTGTCTCCCGATCTCGGTAGCGGTTACAGCCTGGGGCGTCTATGCGCTCTCGAGCTAATTCAATTAAGACTCGCTTGCAGCAGCCACTTTATAGAGACTATTCTGCAACCAATTCCAGCCGCAAAGCCATTATTGGTCCATAACGCCAAATTAAATCGCCGTCCACGATTTCCCGTTCCACGGTGATGTTGGTTCCCTTCGGTCGCAGTATGTGTACGCCGTTTTCAAAGAAGGCGGCGACGCTGATCGGGCGACCTCCGGTGGAGGGTTCACCAATATCGTTTACTCCGTTTTCGTAGGTGCCATCCACACGCATGTCGTGTGTTACTCCACCTCCTATTACTATCACGCGATTTCCGCATTGCTCGATACGTTCCACGTGTCCCATCATCCTTTCTGTTGGCTGACCGTTTGCTTTGGCTTCCACGACTTTCCAAAGGCCACGCATGTCGGGCGCACCTGCTACCAATGGTTCGGAACACTGGGTAAGTATAGGTGCAGGCATGGTGCTCCAGTATCCTGGGGGAGTATGGGCGATGGGAATATCATCGGCTGACAACATCGCCGTCTTGGCCGGCAGAGGATTGTCTTGCATAAACTTGACGATGACCTCGGCCAGTTCCACGCCTTTCTGCTCCTGCAGAAAATGCCCGGCACCTTCGATGGTTACATGGGGCTGACCTTGAGCTCCGGGTATGGACCGTTGAAAGATTGCATAGCCGCCGCGGGAAATCGGATCGCCGTCGCTAAAGGCCGTTAGAAACGGTTTCTCCCATTGTCGAAACACCTCCCAGGCCGCAGCGTTGGCGATGGCGCCAGGGTAATTGATGGTCACCGGCACTCGTTGGGGCATGATCAGCGGTCCCGCCTTGTAGCTAGGATCAGGGAAGGGGGCGTCATAGGCATCTTTTACCGACGGGTCTTGTACATTGGAAGAGATCATTGTTCCCGTCGGGATATCTCCTCGATCGATCATCGCCTGATTCATTGCCTTCCATTGCATGAAGGCAGACCCAGCCGGGATTTCACTATTAGTAGGCGCGGGAAGTCCTGTATTGGCAATGACAACTCGCGCGAACCGTGCTTCGTTTTCGGCAACAACCCTGAGGCCAATCGCTCCACCCCAATCCTGTCCAAAAAACGTGGCATCCTGCAATTCCAGCTCTTCCACCAAAGCCGCCATTGCATCCACGTGAAACAGATAAGTATGAACCTCCATGCTGATAGGCTTATCAGAGCGGCCGAAGCCAATCAGGTCGGGCACGATGGTTCGATAACCGGCAGCCGTCAACACCGGGATCATTTTTCGGTAAAGATATGACCATGAGGGTTCGCCGTGAAGCATTAAAATCACTTCTCCATCCGCTGGCCCCTCATCGAGATAGTGAACGCGATATCCACGGATATCCAGATAGTGTGGCTCGAAGTCAAAACCCGGCAGATTTTCAAAACGACTGTCTGGTGTGCGTAACACGCCAGGCCGCACCTCATCCGCTATGGAAATGCCGGTAAGCATCAGGCTAATCAGTAATACGATCGTAATTTTCATTTTCATGCCAGTTCTCCGTTTCAGGAATTTACGTTCTGATTTATTCGTGCCGACATAACTCAAAGCACTCGACTATCCGAATCTTGAGATAGCGTCTAGTTTTCAAATACGGCAATGTTCATCTGGCCTTCCAGGCCCGAGCTGCGGTTACCACTGAGGG
>JADFOC010000273.1 GCA_022563075.1 Pseudomonadota bacterium | reverse complement strand
ACACACCAATCTCGTTGACCGCGCCGTAGCGGTTCTTCAGTCCACGAAGAATTCGGTACTTGGTGTCGTTGCCACCTTCCAACATGATGAAACAATCGATCATGTGTTCGAGTACTTTCGGTCCGGCCAGATTTCCATCCTTGGTGACATGCCCCACCAGAAACAGAACCGTATTGGTTTGCTTGGCATATCGAATCAGGTAGGCGGCGCACTCTCTGACTTGCGAAACACTTCCCGGAGCGGAGGGTACATCGGCGCTATGCATCACCTGAATGGAATCCACCACCAATAACTCCGGTTGGTGCTGTAGCGCCGCCTGACAAATTAATTCGACATTGGTTTCGGCGAGCAATTTCAAATTGTCTTCAGGTAGCTTCAATCGTTGCACCCGCATGCCCACTTGCTGTAGCGATTCTTCACCGGTGACATACAATGCTTGCCTGCCTGCGCTGGCGAGTAGACACATGAGCTGTAGCAACAAGGTACTTTTACCCGCACCTGGGTTGCCGCCGATCAACACCACAGACCCTGGCACCAGGCCGCCACCGAGTACCCGATCAAATTCAGAGATGGCACTGGAGAAACGGGGTAGTGCTTGCAGGTCGATATCGGACAGCTTCTGTACATTGGATTTATCACCGGCAGAACCCTGCTGGCGAAAGTCGACCTTGGTTACCGGTGAGCTGCTGCTGCCGAGATTAATTTGAGAAAGTGTATTCCAGGCTTTACAAGAGACGCACTGCCCCTGCCACTGACCATGTTCGGTGCCGCAGTCGGTACAGACAAATGCTATTTTATTTTTCGCCATCACACATACTCAAACTTAACTCTCTGGGTCACTTTACAAAAGAGTTCGTAAGAAATAGTACCTGCCAGTCTTGCCACTTCATCGGCACCCAGACCACTCCCCCACAACACCACTTCATCGCCTATTTGCACCTGGTCCATGTCCGTCAGATCTACTGTGAGCACATCCATGGACACCCGACCGATCAGCCTGCTGCGCATGGGACCGGCGCCTGAATTGACGATAACTGGCGTGCCATTAGGCGCCGAACGAGGATAGCCATCGGCATAGCCAATTGAAACCACGCCAACCCGGGTATCACGATCACAGCTATAACCGGCATTGTAACCAATGAATTCGCCTGCTTTCACCAGGTTGATCGCGATCAGGCGAGAGTATAGGGTCATCACCGGCAACAAGCCCAGTTCTTCGCCAGTTTCGAGTGCCAGTGGCGAACTTCCGTACAACATCACGCCCGGTCGAACGTATTGATAATGGGTTTTTGGTAGCGTAAGGATGCCTGCCGATGCCGCCATGCTGCTTTCAACTTCTTCTCCACGCAATTGCAACAATTGTTTTCGAACGTCATCGAACTGTGCCAACTGTTTCTCTGTGTAGTCGTGCGACGCCGGGTCATTGATGTCATCGGCATAGGCGAGGTGCGACATCAACACCAATGCGGTGTGCGGATATTTGTGCAGGCTGCGATAGGCATCGATGCAAGCCTCCGCTGAAAAGCCCAGGCGATTCATGCCTGTGTTTTGCTTTATCCATAACTTGCGTGTCCCGTCGAAGCGGTTCTGAGCAAAGATCTTTTGCAACAAAGAGACTTGATAGTGCGAATGTATAACGGGTTCGATACCGACTTCCATGCATTCGACTAATTCTTCTTCATTGACAAAACCCGATAACAGCAGAATCGATATGTCCAGGTTGAACGCATGCAGTTGTAATGCTTCTTCGATGGACGCAACCGCAAACGCGGCTAGTTTGATGCGAGAGTCTTTAAGTGCCTGCGCCACTTGTTGCATGCCATGGCCATAGCCATTGGCCTTGATAACAGGGATGATTTTTGCTTCAGGACAATGTGCGCGAACCTGAGACAGGTTTTTTTTGAGCGCACGTAGATCGATCGTTATCCATGCCCTTGGTGTTGGCTCAATCATGACCCGTTCCAGCTCAGTCGCGGCGACTTCTATCTATGAGTGTAACTGCCATCGTACCTAGGCCGGGCGAAATTCTCAAAACGGGTGAACTTGCCCTGGAAGCTGAGTCGAACCGTGCCGATTGGTCCATTACGTTGTTTACCGATGATAATTTCGGCGATGCCTTTATCGACTGAGTCTTCGTTGTACACTTCGTCTCGATAGATAAAGGCAATGACGTCGGCGTCCTGTTCGATGGCGCCCGATTCCCTAAGATCAGACATGACCGGGCGCTTGTTGGGACGTTGCTCCAGTCCACGATTGAGTTGCGACAGCGCAATTACCGGGCATTCGAAGTCTCTCGCCAATAGCTTCAGTGATCTGGAGATTTCCGATATTTCACCTACCCGGTTTTCACTAGTGCCTTTAAGCTGCATTAGTTGCAGGTAATCAACAACAACCAAGCCCAATTTTTTATCTTCTCGTTCAATATCACGCCTGATTCTGCGTAATCGAGCGCGCATTTCCATGGGGGTAATTGAAGCACTGTCGTCGATATAGAGTGGACGATCCTTCAATTTTGCAACAGCATCGTTAAACCCCGGCCAGTCTTCGTCGGTAAGCTGGCCAGTACGCAATCTCGTTTGATCAATTTTGCCAATGGATGACAACATCCTGAAAATAAGACTCTGTGCAGGCATTTCCAAACTGAATACAACCACCGCATCGTCATTATCCATGATTGCGTTTTCAACCAGATTCATGGCAAAAGCCGTCTTCCCCATGGAAGGTCTGCCGGCGATGATGATTAAGTCTGACTTCTGCCAACCCGAAGTCATTTTATCCAAGTCAATGAATCCACTTGTCAATCCAGTCAGATTACCCTCGAGTCCTGACAACTCATCGATTCGATCCACCGCTGCCGTCACCAGTGGAGTGATATGCACCGGTCCTCTCTCCTTCGAACGCTCATCGTTGATATCGAAAACTAGTTTTTCTGCATCATCCAATACTTCTGCCGCTTTTCTGCCTCCGGTGTTAAAGCCACTGTCGGCAATGTTATGGGCAACAGAAATCAAACGGCGCAAAATGGCCCGCTCCCTAATGATGTCAGCATAGGCTTCGATATTGGCAGTACCCCGGGCATTGCCGGCCAAATCGCTGAGATAATCCAAGCCACCGGCATTATCCAACTCATTCATGCTGTTCAGGGATTCTACGATGGTTACTACATCGATGGGGTCGTTCGCCTCCAATATGTCCGACATGACCTGAAAGATGAGCTGATGTTCGGCGCGATAGAAGTCTTCCGCCAACAACACGTCGGCAACGTTGTCCCATTCGGTATTGTCGAGCATTAATCCACCGAGTACCGCTTGTTCGGCGTCCACGGAGTGTGGTGGAACCTTGAGTGTGGTCAGCTTACTGGTCTGGGGCTGACTGCTGTGTTCGAAAGATTCTGACATCAATTGTGGATTGCGAGGGTATAAAAAAAGCACCATCTGAGTGTACCCAATGGTGCTTCACGATGGAAGCCGGCGAAGCCGATGGACCGCAAATTTAATCGGCTAACTAGTCAGATTTCTCTGCATCGCTCGCGTCACTGCTCGGTGCAACCGGCGCTGTATCTGTCTCGCTGGCTTCGGCTTTTGCTTCGGCTTCCGCTTTTGCTTCCGCTTCTTCTATTTCTTCGATGATACTGCCGTCGTCGCTGACGGCGGCCGCCGATGTCAGGCTCACCACAGAAAGTGACACGCTCGCATGCACCTCATAGCCAAGATCCAGCGTAATTTCGAAGTTTCCCAACTCACGGATAGCGCCGTTTGGCAACAACACTTCGCTCTTGGCAATGTCACCCCCCGATTTGGTATTGATCGCTTCAGCAATATCGCGTGTACCCACTGAGCCAAATAATTTCCCTTCATCGCTGGCATTCACTTCGATGGTCAGCACGATGCCGTCAACCTGAGTGGCCCGTTTCTGCGCCGACGCAATCTTAGTATCGTGCGCAGCGAGCAATTCAGACTTTCGCTGTTCGAAATCGGCCAGATTTACCTTGCTGGCAGGAATGGCTTTGCCTTGTGGAAACAAGAAGTTCCTGGCATAACCGGATTTCACATTGGCGGTATCGCCAATCTCACCAAGCTTGCCTATTTTTTCCAGCAAGATAACGTGCATGATTTTGTCCTCATCTCAAAGTCTTCTTCACGCGCGGCTTTTTAACCGCGCTCGAAAATCGTACCAACTGTCCACCAGTGCCAGCAGTACGATTAACTGCATGACAAAAGGCAGCAGCAATACGTAGAGTGCTGTCAACCACATGGTGGATAACTTCTTTTTTGCCACCACTGCATGGATCAAGGCCAGGCCCGAAAACATCAGTGGTACTGCCAGATACAGCACCCAGGCGGACGGCACCAGCACGCCAAAATTTGCCAGCAACATCAGCCCTAATAACAACAGCGCTACTTTTAGTTCGATGCGCAAGCCGTGAAATTCCTTCTGAAATCCACCTGGATTATACAATGCTGCCTGCATCCAGCGCGCCAGCATCAACAA
>JADFOC010000272.1 GCA_022563075.1 Pseudomonadota bacterium | reverse complement strand
GAGCTGGTGAAGATCGCGACCGGCTCGGTCATTTCATCCAGACTACCCACAAAGATAGTTGAGCCTGTATTGTCATACTGAATGTACGCATATTCGCTTTTATCCTTTGAAACAACAGGAGCCTCGATGGTCTTGGTGACTATTTCGGGATTATCCATGGTGCTCATGCTCAACTGGGCACCGAAAAATTCGGGTTCATCACCCACTGCCTCATCGGCCAACAGCACCGGCGTTAAATCTTTGCTCGGCAGCTGGCCCATATAATCCACTCCCAGCCATGCGCCAGCTACCAGGGCAAAGCACAACGCCGTAATACTGGCACGGTGTTGCCAACTCAAACCAGATAATAAGTTCGGCCATCGAGTAGTGGAGGGATAACGGCTCAGCCTGAGGTTCGGTGCCAGCCGATAGCCTTTCTTCGGGATGGTCTCAACATAGGATCTATGCGGAGCAGGATGACAGCTCAAGTGCTTACGTAATTCGGAAATGGCGCGGGTCAGTGAGTTCTCATTGACGATGACATTTGGCCATAACTCTTGAACCAATTCTTCCCGACTCAACACGCGCTCGGAATTCGCAGCCAAATAACACAGCAGATGAATCAATCTTGGCTCCAACTGGCGCCTTGAATCGTTATGACTGTGCGCCAAGCTGTTCAATCCTGGCTGCACTAACCAGTCGCCCAGGTAGAAGTTTTCTGCCAGAGCGTTATTGGGCTCAGAAATATTGGATGCTGGACGATGGGTAATCGATATCGACATGGTTTCACCGCTTGCTTAAATAATTTCGACCTCAACTAGCAACCAATTGGATCAATTTATTAGACGCCCAAGCGGCCATTTTGGTTCGGTTGAGGAGGAAAGATAGCTCATACTAATCGAATAAGACTGGCTCGAGGAAGATTATCTCTCCCCGCAGGTTTTCTGGACATATTATTCACCGTAATTTCAGGTATTTCGTCGCATTCAGCCCTAGATTTAATCTCAGCGTAATCCTGACTGCCCCCATTGCGGGATTAGAGCTCAGAGGAGATTCAAACATGATGCATCAAATATCGAAACTGTTGCTTAGCGCACTCACCCTGGTGCTATGGACAACCCAGGTGCAGGCCATCAGCCGCGAGGCGCAGCAACAGGGATTGCCATCACTGGCACCGATGCTGGCGAGTGTGACGCCGGCGGTGGTTAACATCCGTGTCACCAAGACTATGCCCACATCGACTCGCTTTTATTTCGAAGGAAATCACTTGCCGGATGAAGTGCGTCGTTTTTTCGACGATCTGCCCGACGTTATGCCCAGAATAGGGCGGCGTCCCTTTGCCATCGGAGCGGGTTCCGGTGTCATTGTAGATGCGCAGCGGGGTTACGTGATTACCAATCACCACGTCGTCAACGGTGCGGCCAGTATTACCGTGCAGTTGAGTGACAACCGAACCATCGAAGCGAAATTAATTGGCAGCGATGCCGGTACCGAGGTGGCGCTGCTGCAGATAGTGGCCGACGACCTGGTGGAGATCGAATTCGCCGATATCGATAGCGTGCAAGTGGGAGACTTCGTCGTTGCTATTGGCAATCCTTTTGGCATTGGTCAGACCGTAACCTCGGGCATTGTCAGTGCGTTAGGTCGTGCTGGGCTCAATCGCAACAATTATGAGGATTTCATCCAGACTGACGCTTCCATAAACCTGGGTAACTCCGGTGGTGCCTTGGTGGACATGGAAGGCCGCCTAATAGGCATCAATACCGCCATTATCAGTGGCGATGGCGGTAGCAATGGCATCGGTTTCGCTATTCCGGTCGATATGGTGGCAGCGGTTATGAAGCACCTGGAGCGAGATGGTGAGGTGCGTCGCGGCATGCTAGGGGTGACCATCACCGATGTGACTCCCGATGTGGTGGCAGCGCTGGCGGTTGGTGTCGAGGCGGGAGCCATGGTGACCAGTGTCATGAGCGATAGCGCCGCCGAAACAGCCGGCGTTCAAGTTTCAGATGTTATCGTTGAAATCGATGGACGATCTGTCACCAGCAGTCGCGAGTTGCGTAATCTAGTTGGCCTGATGCTCCACGGCCAAGCGGTTGATCTGGTCTTGTATCGAACCGGTGAAAGAATGAGCCTCCAGGCTACCATTGGTGGCGTGACAGGTCAGGCCACTGCAGCCGAGGGTCGCCCTGCACTCAGCAGTGAGTTTCGAGGGGCACAACTGCAAAGCTTGCAGGCAGAGGATGACGCCCGGATTAGTAGCGGCATAGAAGTTCTTAGGGTTCAAGCACCAAGCATGGCCTGGTCGGCTGGGCTGCGCGCGGGCGATGTAATCATCGAAGTGAACCGGCGGCCAGTGGACGATCTCTCCGCTTTTAGTACCGCCATAGAAAATCTGGGAAGGTTCATCGCCCTGACCGTGCATAGAGAAGGCCGGCGCCTGCTGCTGTTCGTGTCCTGAGCCTGGAGAGGCACTGGATTCTCCGGCTGAGACTGAGACGCTCAATCCACTAAATTGTGCACCCGCTTGGCCGACTTAATGTGAGTTAAGTCGGCTTTTTTTTAGCGTGAAATCGGGAACTTAATCGTTGCCCGGGATTCCTATACAGATCTAGCCGTGTTATTTTCGCTTCCGTCCGCAAGCGCGCTAACGTCGGAACCAATTGAGACTAAGTAGCAACACAGTAAACTATAAAACTATTCAGAGTTTTCTCACCCAGTGTCTTGCCTAATCCCTAACAAGCTATTTTCATTGCTGCGTCCGCGAAATTTATTTCTGCTGTTGTTGATTCCTGCTCTCGCCCTGGCAGACAATGAAAATGGCGATTTTCAATATAATTATGATTTCACCGGGTTTGTTGACTGGCTGGAGCGTGCTACTACAGAAATAGGCATACCCGGTGTCGCGTTGGCGATAGTTTCACGCGAAGGCATCATGCATCTGCAGACCTGGGGCGTGAAGAGTGTCACTGAGGGGAAATCCATCGACACGGATTCCATCTTCAGAATTGCTTCCATATCGAAAACATTTGCCGGAACTGCCGTTTCATTGTTGGTAACTCAGGAGCTGCAATCTTGGGATACCAGATTGACTGAGATATTTCCTGACATGAGAATCGGCACAGGTGGAGCTTCACAGGCAATTACTTTAAAACATCTCGTCAGTCATACTTCCGGACTCATGCCTCATTCTTATTCAAACATGTTGGATGAGGGAGTGCTTTACGAGAAGATCAGAGAGAAGTTTCATCAAATTCCTACCGTCTGTTCTCCTGGCGAATGTTTTGGCTATCAGAACGTTATTTTTTCACTGATCGCCGATGTGGTGGAACAGAGTACCGGTGACAGTTATGCCGAATATCTGTATCAACAGATATTCAAACCGCTGGGTATGATCACCGCCACAGTTGGCATGGCGCCCTACCTGAACAGTCCGGAGGCGACGCTGCCGCATCGTTTGGTGCGCGGTGCATGGCGCACAACTACCACAAATCCTGCCTACTATTCGGTAGCACCTGCCGCTGGAATTAACGCCAGCATTTTTGATATGAGCATGTGGTTGCGAGCCAATCTTGGGGCGTTTCCAAACGTACTGCCGGAGCAGCTGCTATCCCAATTGCATGAACCAGTAATTTCGACGCCCCGTGGTAATTATTTCAATCGTTGGTCAGGTCTCGAAAAAGCGTACTACGCGACCGGGTGGCGTGTGTTCGATTACAAGGGCATAAGAGCGATTCATCATGGCGGTGGCGTACGCGGGTATCGTTCAGAGATGACATTTGTTCCAGCCGCGAATGTTGGTATGGTGTTACTATTCAATGCCGAATCCAATCTGGCTAACGAAGTGGTCCCAATCTTCCTCGATTATCTAATAAACTCAATTTAGTACCGCATTTAACTTTAACCTCACAGGAAAACAACATGAGCTCAGTCATCGAGCTGCTGAAGTCACACCGTAGTATTCGAAAATTTACTGGTCAAGCAATTGAACCTGAGTTGTTTGAAGATTTGATGAGAGCGGGACAGGCGGCGGCGACCTCCAGTTTTTTACAAGGTTCGACCATCATCAGAATTACCGACAAAGAGAAACGCGGTGCCATCGCCAAGCTCGCCGGTAATCAAGCTTATGTCGAATCGGCGGCAGAATTTATGGTGTTCTGTGCCGATTTGAAACGAGCCGGAAACTACTGCCTGGAATACGGCAAGCCTTTCGAGGGCGACTTTACCGAGCATTTTATTATTGCCACGGTCGATGTTGCCCTGATGGCACAGAGCGTGGTTACTGCTGCTGAATCCGTGGGTTTGGGTATTTGCTACATCGGTGGAATTCGTAATGATCCGACACTGGTTTCGGAACTCTTGCAGTTACCTAAGGGTGTCTATCCGGTATTCGGTTTATGCCTGGGCTATCCGGACCAGAACCCGGAAATAAAACCACGGCTGCCGCTCTCGGTATTTCTCCATCAGGAGAATTACAACGAAGAGGGTGATAAGGAAATCATCGCGGATTATGAT
>JADFOC010000271.1 GCA_022563075.1 Pseudomonadota bacterium | reverse complement strand
TCCAAACTTTAGTTTTCCCGCCGCAGCGAGTTTGCCAAATGGCGACTTTCTGGTGCTGTACTAACTCGCTACTGGCTTAATCTATTATTCTACCAGCTTGAGCTTAGTGATTTCTGATTTGCTGCCGAATCAATTCTTTTTCCAGATCATCGAACTGGCGCTGGGTGGCCTGTTCTCTAGTCGAGTGTTGTTGCAGGATTGAATCTTGCAAGAGTCGTCTTTCATTGTTTAGTGTGGCTTCGAATTTCAGTTCCGCCAGACGCCGGATTAAATTGGCATTTGTTCGCTGATTCTGGATTTGCCCATCTTGCAGTAAGCCGAAGGTATTGATAACGAATTGAGTGCGCTTCTGTAAGGCGTTTTCCCCACAGGTAAATTCGATGCCGACCAATAGCTGAAGATTTTCGTTGCTGTTTGATTGCACATTTGAATTCACTGCGGTACTCACAAATGCGTCGCGCCAATCCTTGAGTATTTTACAATGTGAAAGATAGTTGGCTAACAACTCTCCGTCTATGGCCTGTAGAAAATCATCACACGGTGGTTTGGCCGCGGTGGTAGCGGCAGTCTCCAGGCTGTTCAGGCAGGCCTGGGCTTTACCATCTAGTTCAACAAGACTACTGGAGGCGGCATCAATTTGGAGCTGGAGATTTATCTCTTGTGCATAGGAGGCTGTTTGCAGCAAACAAACGCAGGCGAAGATGCTGTAAGCACGGCTCCAATGTTGAGATGACTTAGTCATAGAGTTCGAATCGTTTGTCCCATCTCTTGAAGCGTTTGCGGCAGTATTTTTCAAACTTTTTATAAGTTGAGAAATAGAGCTCGCTCGCTTCTTCGATAGATTCATCAAATTCACAGAAGTCATTGTCGTATTCCCGACACACCCACGGCCGTGTGTCATAGATGCCGCAGACTCCGCCGTCCAACAAATGAGAGCAGCGGGTGTCGATTTTTAAAAACCAGCCATCGGCATCTTTGAAGATATTGATATTTTCATGAGAGACCTGCCATAACAAATGGTCGAAGTCTTCCCTGGATTTTGGGGCAGGGATTTTCTGATTAATGGAAACACAGCATATTGATTTTTTGCACTTAGCACACTTCTTGTCGATGATTATTTCGCCAGCGCTAGTAACATTCACTAGCTTTATAGAATTCTTAGCATTCATATCCCTTACCACATAACACGATTCATAAAACGATCTCAACGAAGCCATTGCATTCTAACACTGCTTTAAGCACAAGTTGATAGACTTGTGCTACTGTTTGTCGACAACACTCAATCAGTGTTAAGGATTTATCGCCGGCTGTAATTCGTCTCGATCCAGCGTGTTCACCCCATCGATAATTTTTGCATAGGCGCGGGCAATCTGTTCCAGTCCCACGGCGGGCACCCAGTCGGCGGTGTCTTGTTCGGTGTGCTTAATTTCTGGTGATGTAATCACTTGTAGTGAAGGTATGTCTCGCGCTACCGAACCCATCTCACCAGAGGCACGATTTTCCATGTCGCCGGTAACTGCAACATTAAAACTCTGGAAGGCATCGAGTACGAATCCCAGCAAGTTCTCACTTCCCCATACCCACCAGCGCATCGGTGAAACCGCATTCATTTTTCTTAAGCTTGGTCCCCAGTACTTGGTTCTTACCAACGCTACATGTTCCAAATTAATCAGCAGCGCTGTCTGGGCCAGTGCCGTGTCTTTCTCATCGTGTAGCCAGCGCGCTCCGGGTCCACTGTGGTGACCCAGCGACGACATGAATATCAAATTGCGACGTCTTTGTGCTGTTGGAATCTGCGCATAATGTTTTATCAGGCCCATCATCACCGCGACGCCCGAGGCATTGTCAGAAGCCGCATCAAAATATCCATCAATGTGCGCGAGAATTATGATGTTTTCATCGGTGGTGCCAGGTAATACGCCGAGCACACTGTCGCCGCTGCGATCGGTAACGAGTTCACTGCGATAATTTAAATTGACCGTGACTGTGTCCCCGGTGCCAAGCATTTCTCTGAGCCGTACCCCATCTGCATAGCCAAGATTGAAGCCAGGTTGATCGCCGGTTCGTTGCCAGACGGCGAAATTATCCGAGATACCATAGACGATTCCAACCGCCGCCGCGCCATGTGCATAGGCACGCTGCAAGGCGTCTTCGGTGCGAATCGAATGGCGCAGAGTTCCCGGTCTTGGGATGTCTTGAATCAGTACGGCTTTGCCTTGTACGTTACGATCAAGATAGTCGGCTTCGGTGCCGGTACCCAGCCATACCAGTTCGTACTCCAGTCCTGACGTGGGAGTTGAAGAGGATTTTTCCGGAGGCCGAGCCGACTCGAGTTCGAATTGGTTTCCTGCATGCTTGAAGTTGATGGACCAGTGCTTCATCGTCCACACCGGGTCCAGGGCAAATGAACGTCGATGAATGTTTTCCAGGCCTAATTGCCGGAAGTAGTCTTCCGCCCACTGCTGGCTTAGTGTATGAGCCTCGGTGCCTAGGTTTCTGCCCCAGAAGAGACGACCCGAATCCTTGTCGTCTTGCGAGAACTGAATAAGTTCTCGCAGTACCTCCTTCATCCACAGTCCATCGATGTCAGCATATATTTGATCTTCTGCTTGCAGGGGAATCCGAATAAAGGCTTGTTCCCTGATATTGCCATCCGCATCCAATAGTGGTTGTCCCAAGGGATTTTCCTGTGAGAAGGAGGCGCAGCAGGCAAACGCGGAAAATAAGATTGAACCGATCAGACACAGAGACTGTTTTGGTCGCATAACCATCACCTGTTTTCGATTGTTTGTTTTGAGGTTTAATTAGCAGTGAGATTTTGAGCCACAAACGAGCGGAGGTAGAGCTTCGAAGAATAGCATAGCCTTTACATTAGTGCGCTGACTCCCCAAAATGGCTTTTCGACGCTGTTTTTTATTATGTTGAATGGGTTATGACAAATAATCAGACTTTCGAATGCTTTGTGGTCGAGGGTCAACCAGGGAGAAAGCCGATGCTGTCTAAAATTTTTCATGTGATGCAACTTGCCCTGGCAGGTTCATTAATAGTCGCCTGTTCCTCGGAAGACCCAGTGACTACTGCTGGTTCAACGGCTACCGCGCCCGAGGCAGCGACTATCAGTATCCAAGCCCTGTCGACGAAACCCTGGCTGGTTACCGGCGGTGATGTGTTGGTGGAAATTACCCTGCCAGAGCGTGCGAATGTCACTCAACTCAGGGTTAGCCTTAATCAAGCCGACGTGACAGATGAATTCATCTCAACTTCAATGCATCAGCTGCAGGCTCTCTTGACTGGTCTGCCGCTTGGTGAAAGTGCCCTGGTGGTTGAGATTACCGGCAGCGAGCTATCACAAACGCTGGTCCTGACCAATTATTCAATAACCGGACCGATTATCTCGGGTCCACATGAACAGCCTTATCACTGCCAGACTTCGGAATTCACCTTGGTTAATGGAGAATCACTTGGGGTAGCACTGGACGCCAGTTGTTCGATCGCCACTCGTGTGGATTACGTGTATTGGTCGGTAAGCGATGATGAATTTAAACCTTGGAGGCAGACTCTGCTGCCGAGAGAGATCGCCATGATCGAAAATGGCAGCGGTGACGCGATTCCCTACATTGTGAGAGTTGAAACCGGCACCGTTAATCGTGCAGTTTATGAAATCGCCATGTTGCATGATCCGGTGCAGGGTGAATTAGATCCCTGGAATCGAAGTAGCGGCTGGAACGGCAAGTTGGTGTACACCCATGGTGGCGGCTGTCGCAGTGGCTGGTACCAGCAAGGCAATCGAACCGGTGGGGTCATGCGGCAAGGCCTGTTCGAACAAGGCTACGCCATAGTTTCGGCTACTCTCAACGTGTTCGGGCAGAATTGCAACGACCTGCTGGCTTCGGAAACCCATATCATGGTGAAGGAACGCTTCATCGAGCATTACGGCGTGCCGGACTACACCATAGCAACCGGGGCATCGGGAGGATCGTACCAGTCTCACCAAACGGCTGATAATTATCCGGGTGTATTCGATGGCATCATTGTGGCGTCCAGCTTTCCTGATGTCACCACGGCAACGATATTTACCCTGGCAGATTCTCGCCTGTTGAATTATTACTTCACCGAGACCAACCGAGAAAGCTTCACCGTAGAGCAGCAGCGGGCCGTATCTGGGTTCGGTTCCTGGGGATCGATTCCCAACTTGAGTAGAGGGGCTGCACGCTTAGATCCGAACTATGGATTCGACACGCCACTGGAGGAACAGGGTGGGGAGATGAGTATCGGCGCACTCGAAACTCACCGCTATAGTTCTGCGAACCCCAATGGTTTGAGAGCGACTGTTTATGACCATACTGTCAATGTATACGGCAGGGTAGATGGCAGCGAAATTGCTCAGCGGCCGTTGGATAATGTCGGGGTGCAGTACGGTTTGGCTGCACTCAACGATGGGGACATCTCGCCGCTGCAGTTTATTGATCTAAATCGAGATATCGGTGGCTTCGATCGCGACATGAATCAT
>JADFOC010000270.1 GCA_022563075.1 Pseudomonadota bacterium | reverse complement strand
CAAGATGATGTACGCAATATTGAAAGTGCGCATTATTACCGACTCCAGGGTGAACCACGCTCTCAGGCTTCAGACATCTATGCAACCGGCGTCATTCTCTATCAATTGTTTACCGGCTGCTTACCCAAGCGCGAACATGATACTGGCTTTATAGTAAGAAAACATTTTAACAAACTCCCCGCCGACATCCAGCAACTGATAACCAACATGCTTTCCACTATTCCAGAGAATCGTGAAGCCAATAGTCTGCAGCGAGCGGTAACGCTGTTCGAAAAGCATATGCATCGAAAACGCGAACATTCGTTTACTGGAAAACCGCTACGTGATCGCCGCCGGGGATCTGATGCTGTCGATGCTGCGCCGGTAGACAAGAATGCTGCAACTCGTATTATTTCAGCATCCACCAGCAATCCTAGACTGAGTACTCGCGTGAGTTTGCTGTTTGGAATTCTGGTAATGGTGTTTGTGCAGTATTTGTTCTTATTCGAAGGCCAGGAAAAGATTAGCCAAAGCATGCCCACCGTCTACAACGACGTGGTGGATAAATTTGCCGGCTGGATGCGAAGCTTCTAGCTAGCGGCCCATGCAAAAATGTGCAAGGAAGAATTAATGTCCCAGGATCAAGCTCAACTGAAAATAGCTGGCTTTACTGATGCCGGTTTACGCCGTAGCCATAACGAAGATCACATCGGCTTTAACCAGAATCTCGGTATCGCCGTCCTTGCCGATGGGATGGGCGGTCATCAGGCAGGCGAGATCGCTGCGCACATGGCCGTCGAGTCGGTGCTTGAAAATCTGCAATATTTGATCAATCAGAAAACCTTGAGATCGATAACTGGTTCTCAGTTATTGCGATATGTCTCCCATACAATTTCTCACAGTAACAGGTTGATTTACCAGGCCGCCAAAGCGCACGAAGAACGTCGGGGGATGGGCACCACCCTGGTGGCGGCCATCGTAACAGGGTCTCGAATCTATGCCGGCCACGTAGGTGATTCCAGGCTTTATTTGTATAGGAATCAAACACTCAGAAGGATTACCAAGGACCATAGCCTGGCTCAGGATCTGGTGGACAAAGGCTTTTACACGGAAGAGGAAGCACGTACCGCCAATGTTGGACACCTGGTCACCAGAGCCCTTGGCACCGAAGCCGAAGTGGATGTGGATACGGTACAACACGACCTCGAACAGGATGATCTGTTGCTGCTGTGCTCGGATGGCCTGTCTGACATGGTTACAGACAGGATTATCGAGAAGACCTTGGATAAGCATCCGGGGGATTTGGAAAAAACCGCCCGGGCGCTAGTGGCTTTGGCGAACGAGTTTGGGGGCAGAGACAATATCTCTGTGATTCTCATGCAGTTGCAACCTAAGCCCGACCATGCAGCTGAAACAGAGTGAAGAGTGAATAGCAGCTATGCCAGGAAAATTGGAATTTAGTTTTAACTCAAACATACTCGGCGAGTTCCTTCTCGACAAGGAAGTCATGACCATCGGCCGCAAAGAGGATAACGATATCTGCATCGAGAATCTGGCAGTCAGCGGACATCATGCCAAGTTGCTTACAATTTTTGACGATTCGTTCCTGGAAGATCTGAATAGCACCAACGGCACCTATGTCAACGGTAAGAGTATCGACAAACACCCGCTTAAAAACGGCGACATTATCGTAATCGGCAAACATGAATTACGCTACATCAATGATAGCAAGTCTGTCGGTGACACCGACGAGAAGACGGTACTTATCCGGCGCAAACCGGAACCAATTGCCTATAACATCCCAGCACCCGAAAGCACCCGAGCCGATGCCACCTCGCCGCTTGATTGCACCGACTTGCACTCTGCCAAATTGCAGATTTTGAATGGTAAGAGCGCGGGCAAGGAATTGTGCTTGACTAAACCATCGGTGAAATTAGGTAAATCTGGCATCGAGGTGGTGCAGATCAACAAGCGCCCCGATGGGCATTTTATTGTGTGTTTGCAGCTGCCTGATGACAGCAACCCGCCCCGGGTAAATGGCGAGGACATCGGTGCCCGCGCGGTTAAATTACACAATCACGACATCATTGAGATTAACCGGCTGAAGATCGAATATTATCTAGCCAGTTAGTCAGCTGCTGTATCCCTGATAAACCTACTCCGAACGGTTCGGGAACCCGTGCTGTGTTGTATCTCTGTGCGCGGTCATATACTCTCCACTACCTCAGGCAAAGGCCAGGCACAACAAGAGCTACCAGAGGATTTCCCATGCTTTTCGACATCCAATTACGATCTGCCGAATCCGGTATTTTTCTCCCGTTATTCGCACTCAGCTTTGCACTGGTATCGACTACCGCAATTAGCCAGGACCAGGAATGGCCCACCTACGGCGGTGATCTTGCCAGTACCCGATACTCCCCACTGGAAATTATTAACGCGGAGACTTTTGCCGAGTTAGAAGTTGCCTGGGAATTCGACACTTCTAATTTCGGACCCAGTCCCGAGTTTCGATTTCAATCCACGCCGCTGATGGTTAATCGCACACTGTACTCCACCGTCGGCAGCAGAAGAGACGTGGTGGCGCTGGATGCACAGACCGGTGAATTACTGTGGATGCATCGCATCGATGAGGGTGAACGTGGTTTCAGCGCACCACGCCAAT
Source organism: Pseudomonadota bacterium (assembly GCA_022563075.1). Taxonomy (GTDB): domain Bacteria; phylum Pseudomonadota; class Gammaproteobacteria; order Pseudomonadales; family Pseudohongiellaceae; genus UBA9145. Next base: position 1,874 of record JADFOC010000270.1, on the reverse strand, counting down.
TGTCCGGTCGCGGGTTGGCATACTGGGACGACGGCACCGTAGCAGGTCGCATTCTTTACGTCACCCCTGGCTATCAATTGATCGCGTTGGATGCGGCCACCGGCCGCATGATCGAAAACTTCGGCATCGATGGCATTGTCGATCTAAAACAGGAAATGGACCAGGATCTGGATCTGGTTACTGGAGAAGTGGGACTGCATGCGGCTCCAATTGTCGCCAACGGCGTCATCGTAATCGGTGCCGCACATTTACCTGGCGGGGCGCCATCCAGCCGGGCCAAACCGAAAGGACACGTGCGCGGTTATGATGCACGCACCGGCAATCGACTCTGGATCTTCCATACTATTCCGCTGGCCAACGAATACGGCAACGACACCTGGTTAAACAATTCCTGGACCTATACCGGTAATAACGGCGTGTGGGCGCAGATGACCATCGACCCGGAACTGAATATGGTCTATCTGCCGGTTGAGATGCCAACTGGAGATTACTACGGTGGCCATCGCCACGGTGATGGTCTGTTTGGCAACAGCATCGTCGCACTGGATCTACAAACCGGGCAACGCCAATGGCACTACCAAACCATTCATCACGATATATGGGATTGGGATCTACCCTGCGCACCGATCCTGCTGAATCTCACCATCGACGGCAGAGCAGTCGCGGCCGTCGCGCAACCCTCAAAACAGGGTTTTGTCTACGTGCTCGATCGCGTTACCGGTGAACCGCTGTTCGAGATTGAAGAACGTCCGGTTGCTGCCACCGATGTTCCCGGCGAACGCACCTCACCGACACAGCCATTCCCGCTGAAACCGCCGCCGTTTGATCGGCAGGGAGTCGCGATCGATGATCTCATCGACTTTACTCCCGAGATGCGGGCGGAAGCGATAGAAATAGCCTCCAGCTATCGAATCGGACCACTCTACACGCCACCTTCGCTGGCGGAAGCCGACGATGGCACCTTCGGCTTATTAAGTTTGCCTGGCTCCACCGGTGGCACCAATTGGCCTGGAGGTTCGGCAGATCCCGAATCCGGTATTTTGTACATCTACTCCCAGACTCAAGTCACGCGCCTGGCCCTGGGCAATAACCCAAGAAGATCTGACATGGATTACATCTTGCTGCCTTCGCGCAATGCGCCTGTAGTTAGGGTTCAAGGACTACCTATTATTAAACCCCCTTACGGCAGAATTACTGCCATCGACCTGAACCAGGGCGAGATACTCTGGCAGGTGGCGCACGGCGAGACGCCAGACAATGTCCGCAATCATCCGGCGCTGCAGGGAATGGACATTCCGCGCACCGGTCAAACCGGCTTTGTCGGTACTCTGGTCACGAAATCACTGATTATCGCTGGTGATGGCGGTGCCTACACGGATGACGAGGGTGTCAGAATGGCGATGTTGCGGGCCTACGACAAGATGACGGGCGCCGAAGTGGGTGCCATTCCCATGCCTGCCGAGCAAACCGGCTCGCCGATGACCTACGCCATCGATGGCGTGCAATACATCACGGTATCGGTGGCCGGCGGTGACGTGCCTGGACGGCTAATGGTGTACAGTTACGGCGACTAGACCTGCGCTAAGAAGGGAGCAGCGATCCGGATAACGGCACTTCCCCAGTGTTGTTCTGACCAGGGTCCGCCGATCAGATTTCGATGGTCGCTTGCATAAACTTGACTGCCTTACCCGCAATCATGACGCGATCACCTCTGAGTTCACAGATCACATCGCCTCCCCGTTTTGAGACCTGTCGCGCCTTAAAACGAGTCTGGTTCAGTTGTTGCGCCCAATAGGGCGCCAGTTGGGTATAGGCCGAGCCGGTTACCGGATCTTCCTCGATGCCAACCCGCGGTCCAAACCAGCGAACCACGA